>NZ_CAKJTO010000021.1:0-52164 GCF_917627405.1 Protofrankia sp. Cj5 | reverse complement strand
GCCACCTCCCGCGGCGTCGCGGCGGGCCGCGCGGCAGCCGCCCGGATGCTCGCCGAGCGTGCCGGTGACGGCCTGGATCCCGCATCGGTGAACACGCCGTTCACTCCGCCCTCGGACGCTCCTGGGATCTGGCGGCCCACCCCACCGGGCTTCAACCCGGCCGTCCAGGCGGGACAGGGTAGGGCGCGGCCATTCCTGCTCGACCGGGCCGACCGGTTCCGCCCCTCCCCGCCACCCTCGCTGACATCCCCGCAGTACGCACGGGACTTCGCCGAGACGAAGGCGTTCGGACGACTCGACAGCACCGTCCGCACCCCCGACCAGACCAGCGTGGCGCTGCTCTGGCAGCCGGCCGCCCTCGCTAACTGGACCCAGATGCTGCGCCAGGTCCTGGCCGCGGGTGTACCACGGTCAACGGGGGACCGCGCCCGCCTGCTCGCCACGTTCCACGCGGTGACCGCAGACGCCTACATCGCCGTGTACGAGGCTAAGTACGTCTACCTCCGATGGCGCCCGGTCACCGCCATACACCTAGCCGCCATCGACGGTAACCCCGACACCCGGGCCGATCCCACCTGGACCTCGCTGTTCCCACCCCCGGACAACTCCGAGTACCCCAGCGGCCACAACGGCTACACCGGCGCGGCGGTCACCGTGCTCACCGAACTGCTCGGGCCGCAGCCGCCGCGTCCTCTCACGCTCACCGCCGCCACCGCCCCGGGCTTCACTCGGACGTACACCTCCTGGACCCAGGTGGCCGAGGACGTGCTGAACGCACGGGTCTGGGCCGGCATCCACTTCCGCACCTCCGACCGGGCCGGGCTCCGGCTGGGATTGCAGGTCGCCCGGTTCGATCTGGCGCGGGCCGGCTGGTAAGGCACATCGCCGAACTCGCCGACCCGGTGCACCGCGGGCTGCCGAAGGATGAAAAGGGATACGTCCAGCCGGCGGCGATACGCCGAACGCGCTTACCTCAAACGTTCGCGCAGATAACGGGCCAGATCGGGGTTCAAGTTCCATCCCCTCACCTCCACGAGCTGGCCCGCTGTGGTCGCTGAACTCCGTTCAGCTTCCCTGCGGGCCGCATTGTCTGCCCTGGGGACGACCCCAGGACCCCCCGATGCCGAGCTTCGCTCGGCGGGCGGGCGTGTTCGAGTAACCGGGATGAAGGTCCACGCGTTTCCGCTGGTAGAGAGCCAGATCGCGATTTCTGGATCTTGCAAAAGGATCGCGAATGAGCTGCTTGAAAGCCTGACTCAACGCTGGTGGCCCAGCCCGTTTTGACGTAATGACTGCGTCAAACTATCGTCAATGCATGCTCTACCCCACGCCAGCCCTCAGACCTGCCGACGATCAGGTGCTCAGCGAGATCGACGGCATGCGGGATGCACTGCGGCACCAAATCCAGACCACGCCGTCGAAATGGACTGAGGGACTCCGGAAGTTCCTGACCGCCGATGCCGTCGCGGCCTCGAACTCCATCGAGGGCTTCAAGGTATCCACGATCGACGTCCAGGATCTGATGGATGGCGAGCGAGATGTTGAGGTTTCGGACGAGAACCGGGAGGAGACCCTCGCCTATCAGCGAATGATGACGTATATCCAGACGCTCCACGATGCCGAGGACTTCAGCTACAGCAAAGGCATACTCAACGCTTTGCACTGGATGCTGCAAGGCCACCGTCACACCGTGCGCAAGCCAGCCGGCCAGTGGCGCCGGGGCCCCGTCTACGTCACGGACGCCCGCGACCCCAGCATCGCGGCCTATACAGCCCCGGACGCCGATGTCGTCCCGGCGCTGATGAAGGAACTTATCGACCGGCTCAACGCCGACGACGGCACCCACCCGCTGGTGCGAGCATCCATGGCACATCTGCACCTTGTGTCCATCCACCCCTGGGCCGACGGGAACGGCCGGATGTCCCGTTCGCTGCAGACGCTCATGATCGCCCGCGAAGGTGCCCTCGCCCCGGAGTTCTCGTCCATCGAGGCGTGGCTCGGCCGCCCCGGCAACACCTGGGAGTACTACCGCGAACTCGCCGACCGGGGCCCCACGTACCGTCCCGACCAGGACGTCTCCAGCTGGATCCGCTTCAACCTGACCGCCTACCACCAGCAGGCCCAGACCGTTCAAGGCCGCCTCGACCGCTCCGGGCGGGTATGGCGCGCACTCTCCGAATTCACCGAGAGCACCGGTCTGGAAGAGCGAGTGGTCACCGCCCTGCACGACGTGGCCATGGCTGGACGTGTCCGCCGCTCACGGTACGAGCACGCCGAGGGCCTGAGCCTGCAGCAGGCGCAACGCGACCTCCGCGACCTCACCACCGCCCAAGTCCTAGAACCGGTCGGCCGAACCCGGGCCCGCTACTACACGGCAGGCCCCCGCTTCCCTCGGCCGGCACTTGACATCGCGCGCACGCCCATGACCTTGAGGAATCCATACACCAGCTGACAAGGCGCCGCGGGCTGCCGACACAACCACCGGTAGACGCCAGGACGGGACTGTCAGAAGATTTTCCGGTAACTACCAGCAAGGGGGCCTTCGCCTGCGGAAACGGCCCGCTGGCGCTGGGTGTTACACCGTTGCTCGGGCACTCCCGCATGCTGGTGCAGACCTTGGTCATCGTCTGGTATGCCCTGCACGGCTAGCAGCCCGAGGACGTGCTCGCCCGCCGGCTCGCTGAGCCGTGGTAGGGCAGCAAGACCGAACCATCCTTCGAAGACATGATCGTCAAGCTGCGCAGAACCTTGATCGCAGCCAGATTTACCGCGGTTCGCCCAGATCACGTGGACCCCGATCTATTACGGGACTACTCCCTGGCCTGCGCCGCAGCCGCCGCATAGGTGCGAAACACGAGAGGTATGAATAAAATCGGGACACCTTCACGACCTTCCGGCCATGCGTGTTCCGCTGGTGTCAGGTTGTCGCCGGCTATGCGCCAGAGGGCGTCGATCCCAGCTGGCTGAGGTCGAGTTCGACCTCGCGTCCGCCTTGGAAGGTGACCACGATCCGCACGTGGCCGCCGATGGCTTCCAGGTAGGCCCGCAGGGTCGACAGCAACAGGTCGTGCCGCTGCTCTGTCTTCGCCACGGCCGCCTGGCTGACCCCGAGCTGCCGGGCGAGTTCGGTCTGGGTGAGATCCGCCGCCCGTCGAATCGCGGAGAGTCCCATAGCGTGGGCGCGGTCCGCGTCACGCATCTGTGCGCGGGCGGACTCTACCTGGTCGGCGAGGTCGGCCCTCTCGCGAAGGCGCCGGACCCGTTCGTCGCCGGAGACGAACGTCTCGGTACTGCGGCTGGTCGTCATGTGCCCTCCTGTCCGTGCTCGCGAAGCCACTGGTCCACAAGCACCTCGCCACGGACGGCCGCGCTGGAGTACCAGACGTCGCCGTGCTTGGCCTTGTCGAAGCCGACAAGCGCGAACGGTCGCCTCGTCCGGGAACCAGCAGACGATCCGTACGGCGACCTGCTTGTCGAAGGGATGGCTGATGCGCCACAGTTCGTGCCGGCGCGCTTGGCGTATGCGCTTGAACGTCGCCGAATCGTCGACCGGCTTCTTCTCAAGGTCCTGAAGCTCGGCGAGCATGGCGGTGGTCCAACGCAGCGCCGGGCCGCCTTGCTCCTCGATCCCACTGAGCCACCGGTCGAACTCGCGGGACCAGTCGATCAGCACCGGCTCGGTATAACCTCAAGTTCATACCTTCGCGTTTGGTAGCGAATTCCCAGTCGCCGGGCATGCCTGCGGCCTCCCGTCGGGCGGGGTCGGCGGCCCAGGAGCCGGGGACGTGGAGTTCCCGGCCGGCGTAGGCGTGGCCGAGGTCGGAGGCATAGGTGGCGACGTCGCCGGTCAGCCCGTAGTGCTTGGGCGCGACTCCCACCGACATGTTACCCTTTTTGAGGATTTGGATGTCGTCGAAGATGAGCGCGACGTCGGCGGAGCCGATGTGGTCGGTGAGGGTAGCCGGGGATGAAGTCCCGGGGTTCGTCGGCGTCCCATTTCGCCCCGTCGAGAAGGTGTTCGAGGGGGCGTGGCGTGCGGTACCCGAGATAGTAGGACAGCTCCCACGAGTTCTTCTTCGGGACGTCCGAGAGCAGTCCACGGACGTAGTGCCGCGCAATAAAAAGATCGGCGAGTTCAAACGGTCGTAGCGACACTCCGATAGGATGATCTCGGCAGTGTCGACAGACTGGACGGTAGCTGGCTTCGCGCGAGTTGTTGAAGATCGAGGAGCGGGAGACTATCTCCCGGGAACTGAGCCGGCACAAGTCGGCGCGGTATATCGGGCAGCTGCTCGGCCGGCACCACTCAACAATATCTCGGGAGATCGACCGTAACGGCGGCGCGATGGCATACCGTGCGGTCGAGGCGCAGCGACGCCGCGAGGAGAAGCTGGCACGTCCGAAGGAAAGAAAGCTCGAAGCGTTGCCACGGCTTCCTGACGCGGTGAACGATGGTCTACGAGAAAGTCGACATGGTCAACATCAGCGAACGGCCGCGGGAAGCCGATGACCGTGCCGTGCCCGGGTTCTGGAAAGGGGACCTGATAATCAGGAAGGGAAACAAGTCCCAGATCGCGACGTCGGTCGACCGTAGCACGCGGTTCGTCATGCTGGTGCGGATTCCCTACGACCGTAACGCCGAACGCGTCGCCTACCTGCTCGCGAAGAAGATGGAAAACCTGCCTGAGTTCTCTTAGAGGGCGTTTGGAAACTCTCATCAAGATTAATAACTAATTTTGACCTTGCTTGCCTACCGGATCGGGTCGGCATCGGAGACGGCTCCCTCGGTCCGCGCATCCAGGTTCCGGCGCTGCCGCGAGGGCGGTCGCTGCGCGAGCCGCCGCGACATCAGCATGATCATAACAATGTAGACCATGGTCTCGTGCTGGACCGGCAACCTTTCGTAGTCACGAACACACCGCCGATACCGGATGATCCAACCGAAAGTGCGCTCCACGACCCACCGGCGCGGCAACACCACGAACCCGCTGACATCGTCGCCGCACTTGACGACGGTGACGGTCAGTTTCAGCACCTGCCTGGCCCACCTGACTAACCGGCCGGCATACCCGCCATCGGCCCAGACTACGCTGACCAGGGGAAAAGCGCTCCCGCAGTCGGGCCAGCAGCGGGGGCGCGCCGTCACGGTCCTGCACGCTGGCCGCTGTGATCACTACGGTCAGCAGGAGCCCGAGCGTATCCACCGCTATATGCCGTTTTCTCCCATTAATCTTTTTTCCAGCGTCATACCCGCGGCTACCATTAGTCACAGTATCGGCGCCCTTAAGCGACTGTGAATCGATAATCGCTGCCGTCGGGAACGGCGAGCGGCCGGCAGCCACCCGCACCCGGTCACGCAGCGCGTCGTGGATAGCCTGCCAGCTACCGGCCGTCCGCCACCGTACGAACAGTCCGTACACCGTTCGCCACGGCGGGAACTCCACGGGGAGCTGTCGCCAAGCCAAGCCACCCCGCACCAGATAGAAGATCGCGTCCAGGACACGCCGTCGAGCGTGCTTCTCGGGCCGGCCACCCTTCCCCGCCCGGTTACCCGGCGCGGGCAGGAGCGGTTCGAGCACCCTCCACTGCGCATCCGTGATCGTCGAGGACGGGTAGAAACCGTCGTGTGGTGCTACGACCACCGGCCGACGGGATTCGGGGTGGGCGGGGCAGGACACACACGTGCACGCAGACGATACTGGCGCTCGGGCTCCTGGTAGGGCGGTTGGATTCGACACCCGCGCTTTACCAGGAGTCCGCTGCCGTGTGGGGGTGCCACGCCGTGTCTATCCGTATGGGTACGTGAGCGTGTTTGCACAACTACAACATCATCTATGGGGTGGCAGTTTAGAAACACGCTCTAAGAATTTTCCGAAGGCCTGTACTTCGTCACCCGTTGGGAACGGTATGCGGCGGTCCTTCCGTCGTCGAACACACTTGGAGCGAATCGGCAGCCGCCTATCAGCTTGCGGAGGACGGGTCGTCGCCGGCATATGCTGCCCGTAGCTCGGCGAGCGTGAACTCGCCTTGCGCCGTGTCGGCCACCCAGTACACCCAGCCGTTGAGACCAAGGCCGGTTGCCGCCTTCGCAGCTCCGGACGGGGAGTCGTAGCGCTCGTCGTCGACCACGATGTTCCCGTCGGCGTCGACTGTTGCGACGACGTCGTCGCCCCGCGACGGTGTGAGCGTCGTGCCCGCAGCGAGCAATCCGGCGGCCAACAGATCGGCGATCTTGATGCCGTGGAACGCGCTCGTGCGGCGCTCCGCGTCGCCTGGGAGGGGGCTCGGCGGGTAGTCGGCCCGATAACTGGTCGTGCTCAGCAGGTCGAACGCGTTCCCGATCACTTTCGCCATGAGAACCCTGCGTTGTGCGAGGAACTCGTCGTAGCTGAGCTTGGTCCACGCGGTCGGCAGTGCATGCCATTCGACCTGCCGGTCGAGGATGTCGGGGGCGATGCCTTTCGCGGCAAGCTGTCCGGACCAGTAGTCGTCGGGCGCCTTGTCCAGGATAGCGATGTTGTCATTCCAGTCGACCATGGCCATGTTGGCCGCCTGGTTGATCCGGGAGGCGTCGGTGACGCCGAGGACCTTCTTCAGGTAGTTCTGTGGGAACAGGTGATGACGTTCGATGCCCTTCTTGCGAAGCACTGCCGGATCCATCCGGGACCGGATCTTGCCGGTGGACAGCAGTACGTCGGCATCGAGGATGTTGAGCGCCGCGAAGTAGGCCAGCAGTACTGGGGACTTCGCCCCCGACGTGGCCAGCTCGTTCGGCAGGGTGATCGTGAAGTAGTCCTGCGTGAAGGTATCGTCGATGATCTTCGATAGGGTGCCCGCAAAAGCGTTCGAGTCGCCAACTGAGAGATCGCGCAGTCGGCTGAGGTCTCGCTCGACCTGGGTTTCCACCGAACCCGAATACCGACCGGTCGTGTGAGCCATGAAGAACCAGCGCGCGATCACCTCGCGGAGACGGTCGATGGGGACACCGAAGTCGATGCGTCCGATCAGCCACAGCGCGTACGAGAAGATGAGCGCGTTCTGACTGGAGATCATCTTGGTGCTGCGGAAGCCGGCACGCTCGATGCAGTCCAGGAACTCGTGCCAGTTGGTCAGGTCGAGAACGTGCTCCTGGGCCGCCTGGAGCTGGGCGAACTGCGAGTCCCGCCGCACAGGGGATTCCTTGCCGGTCTCCGCCTCGCGGCCGCGCAGGACGGTATAGACCTGCTTGAGTGTGGCCCGGCGCAGGGCCACCGCAATGACGACGCGTAGCAGCTGGTCAGGCTTCGGCTCGATGAACCAGTTGAACGGCGATGCCCCGGTCCGCGACGGAAGCAGGCAACTGCGACAGAACTCCTCCAGGTCCCGGCGGCCCTTGTCCCAGAACACCGACATCAGAGTGAGAATGAAGTCGGCCTGGTTGAGCGTCACGCCTTCGCTGTTGATGCGCACGAAGATCTCGGCGACCTCGTCACCGTCCAGGTCGGCGGACAACTCCACCACCTGGAAGTTGTAGTTCGTCAGATTGATCAACCGACCAATCGCCTCGTCCAACCGGTCGCGCTCGGCATCGTCGAGTTCACGCTTGCGTTCCAGCTTGCCCAGGAACTCCCGGACCACCTGTCGGTTGCTGACCTCAGGGCTCCACAGAACACTCACGTCGGCGAGGTACTCCGGGTCCTTCTCGATCGCCGCATCCGTCACCGCAAACGTCTCGTCGCTCGGCCGGAACGCGATCCGGATGCGTGTCGTCGTGAAATCGTCCTTGAGCACCTGCTGCCCGGTCATTACGGCGAACAACGACGTCAGCCGTTGCTGGCCGTCGACGATCAGCAGGCGAGGAGCACTGGTCCGACCCGACTCGCCGATCTGCCGGGCTCCGGCTTCGGTCCCTGTCTCCCAGAACAGAAGATTCCCGACAGGGAAACCGCGGTACATCGAGTCCAGCAGATTCCGTACCTTGGTGTGCTGCCAGACGAACGGCCGTTGGATGTCCGGCAGGGCGAGGGTGCCGCGTTTGACGTGCTGGACCAGCTCGTTCACTGGGTACGCGGTGTCCTTGTAACGCATCACAGCCATCGGTTCCCCCACCCATTCTGCAAAACGCTTCCCTCCGGGTCTTCGAGGCTATCGCTCAGCCGGGCACCTCCACACGACGGCGGTATCAAGTGGTGGAGGCGATACTCGACGCCCGCCTCGTGCTGGGCCCTAAGTGGTCGCCGCCGGAAGTTCGTCCAGGGTCTGCCGGCGCCAGAGGGCGCCTCGCCTCGTTGTCGTCGGCCCAGGTAGAACACCGCTACCTGGGCCTTCTCCGCCTCACGATACATCCGTCTGTCATCCGGCACCCCCCGAACAACTTCCGGCGGCGACCACTAAGCAGGGGGTTCGAATCGGGCTGGTGGGGCAGGCGAGGAGCCTGCCCGATCGCGATCAGCTTACCAACCCCCTGCTCCCAGCACGAGGCGGGCGTCGCTACGACCGGTTGACCTCGCCCATCGACCGGATAGGTTATTCTGACGTCCACGTCAAGGGAGCGCCGTACCGGCTACCCTACGGAGTTCTCGACGCTCGCGCCAGAAAAGGTACAGAAAAACTCCGCCAGCAAAGAAAATAAGCCCAAGGACCGACAGGTACATCGGGTAGTAGCGTCGCCAGTCGAAAATGGATCTCCCAGCATCCACTTCCCGGTATGAACCACCGAAGAACCCCAGAATGATCGCGATCGGCACGGCGACGACGGACAGGAAGCCGACCGCCACTCCGTACCGGAGCCGTCGAAGATCCTGCTTTCGGGCGTCGAGCAAGCCCTGTGATGCTTGTTCGGCACTCAGGACCGACGCCAGACGGGCCAGCATCGCCGATACCGTGGACACATTATCGGTAAGCCCCGCGCACTCGATGAGCTGACGATGGAAGTTCTCCACACGCAGCGCCGGAATCAGAATACCGATCTCGCACGCCGTCTCCACCCCGAAGGTGAGCTGCAATTCCTGTTCCGCCATCGTCTCATTGATCCTGGCGAGTTCCGCGCGGCGTTCCGCCATACTCAGAGCGCCACGGTCACGGGAAAGGTCACGGACCCGCAAGAGCGCATCATAGGCAGCCAGGCGAATCTGACGGACCTTGCCGGTCGCGGCGACAATCTGTACCGCGGACAGAAGGGCACAGTTCTCAATATAGTCCTGCTGGGCGAATAGCAGACGTAAGCACCTACGGCCGCGCCGCTGGCGGGTCTCCGGTTCAACCCGGCGGGAAACCGGATGGACGAATACTCAGGATTCCAGTCGAGGTCCGCCCGGTAGACGATCCGTTGGATCGGATCCTCGGGCAGCGTCGCGGACGTGAACACCATCTGGTGCCGCTGCGGGCCAAGCGCCGTCAGGCCAGCGCTCTCCACGGTCTGGACGTCAGCCTCTTCGAGCGTCTCGGCTACGTAGCGTTCCAGCGAAAAAGATCCGACAGCAACATGATCATAATAGCAGTCCTCGAGGAACGGGATGAACACCGTCGGCGCGCACTCGACATCAACGGAAAACACGACCACGACCGGCCCCGCCTGTGCATCAAATAACCACAGTCGCGCCCTACACACGGTAGCGGTTGTCGATTCACCCCTACGGAACGTCAGGGAATCCGCGTCGATATCCCGACAGGCCAGGACCCGCGGAAGCTGCCGGGCCGCGGCAACATAGAAGGGTTCCAGCCGCCCGAGCCGGAGAAGCTCAGAGAGCGGCTGGCCTTCCGCCCGTAAAAGGTCGACGGTCTCAGCGGTCGTGGCAATGACAGTCGAAAGCCGGTGCACGGACCGTGCCACCGTAGGATCGAACGGCGGAACCGGCCAGGTCAATACGCTCGCCAAGCGGTCGCACGCGAGCCAGGATCATTGATGGAATCGATCCGACGGTGAATCTCCGCATCGAGGCTCGCGCTCGTCCCGTACTGCTGGAGCAGCCACGTCATCATTCCCAACTCCCGCAGCGCGATAAAAGTCCCGGCATGCGGCGACGCGCGGAGATCATACCCATATGCGGCGGAGAAGCTTGCGTAGTCCTCGTCCGACATCCCGAAACGCCGATAGGTCACCAGGTTCGGCACGAGATCCCACTCAAGCGGACCGGCAGATATCTGATCGAAATCTATGAGGAGCAGCCTGCGGCCGGGAAGGCACATGACATTTCCGTAGTGCATGTCACCGTGGATGACGCCGGTTCCCAGCGTGGACACCACGTCAGGAACATGCGATTCCAGCGACGCGAGAAGCGCCTCAAGGGGGTCGATCAGGCTCTGTTCGATACCGTCCCGGCGCGCGCCGTCCAATCGAGGGCGAAGCAGCGCGAAGGGCTCCCACGGCCCGACACGATCCCCATCCGGTGCGGCACAATCGTGAAAGTGGCGGAGCAGCCCGCCCAGTTCCCGCGGTGTCACCCGGCAGCCTGCGTCGATCTCGTAATACACCCACAAGATCACGACATCCGTCGACGTGACAACCGGCTGACCGACACCCGAGACGGCGGCAGGCTCGGCTACCTCCATCCCGCGGGCCGCGAGACGCACCACGAACTCCACCGTCCGCGCGACCTGCTCGACCCGGCTCTCCGGGCGTGCCACCCGCAGCACGAGACCCCGGTCCCGGTAGGCGTAGAGCGCGTTCTCCCCGAACCGGAGAAGGTCCAGCTCCGGTGGAGTCCCGACCCCGAGCCGCGCGAACGCGTCGAACGCCGCCATGCGGGCGTCGGACTCCTTCCACGCCACGACCTCCTACCGGCCAAGACACGCGCAGGAGGGCCAGCAGGCGACGACCGGGAGGACCACGCCGGGCCAGTCCCGGGCCAGGGAGCGCGAACAGGCGACCGGGCGCACCAACGCGATCAGACTCACGGTCCCGTCCAGAGTTGAGGCTCTCCGTCACCACCACCCTAGGCCCGCAAGCCCTCACACGCATCCGGGACGGGACAATCCGGGCGCAGGCAGAGCGCCACCCGCTGTCCGCGCCTCAGCCCGTGCCGGGAGGTGGAACCCCGGTCTCCAACGGAGCGACGGAGAGCGCATAACAGGTGCCGGTGACTCCGCCCGGGTCCGCTGACGCGCGCCATCGAGGAACATCAACGGATGATGACAAGCATTGAAACAGTGGGGTAAACGTGGGGTTCAGTGCCTCTGATGCCCGACTGTTTGACGAGAAGTGCCTGTGCCACAGGCGATCCTGGTGGACCATCCGTACCAGCATCCGAACCGACTGATCTTGATTTATGGCCCTGAAATCAGGGTCCGCCCGGTCGGCATCCGGGCCCTGGCCAGGGATGATGCTCGGTGACCACGCCGCTCGGAACATCGTCCACCGGATCGAACGAGTGTTCCGCACACCTGGCGGTTCCGGATACTTCGGCCCGTCCGGCGACTGTGATCGGGGCAGGCCGCACGGCTTGGCCGACGGTCGTCTCAGGACGTCAGTCGGCGGGCCTCGCTGGCGAAGCCCCGCAGGCCGGACCTGCTCAGGGTGGCGAGGAGGCCGTCGAGGGTCTTGGGTTCGCGCTTGTACCCGTCGGCCTGCCGGCGCAGCGTGGTGATCACTGTGACTGGTGAGGCGTCGAGGAGTTCGAGGAGGAATTGGTCTGCCGTCAGTACCTCGATCCCGTGGGGTAGGGCCGACGTGGCCGGGAAGTCGGAGATGTTGTCGGTGACCAGCAGGCCCGCGCCGGCCTTGACCGCAGCCGCGAGGACGTGGCGATCCTTCTGGTGGCAGGCCATCGCCGGGATCAGCAGCTCGTAGCCGAGTACCTCTGCCTCGGGGAAGTGCTCGCGCATGAGCCCGATTGTCCGACCGGCTTGGTCAGGTGACGCCGAGCCTTCGCGGACGAGCGCGCTCTGAAGTTCCCGCAGTATGTGCCGTGACCACAGGGGGCGGTAGAGATCGGCGATCGCGAGGCGGAGCAGGCTGTCGCGCAGGTGCATGGGGAACAGGACGCACGTGTCGAGCAGTGCGGCGAAGGTCACGGCGTTTCTGTTCGGTGGTATGGCTTGTCAGTCGCGCGGTAGCCGTCGAACTCCTCCGAAAGGGTGACTAGTTCGTCCATGGCGGCTTCGCGTGCGGCTCGGCGTAGTTCCTGGTAGGTCAGCACGTCGGGCAACAGGACCCGGCGGTGCCGACCGGGCTGGGTGTAGGGAATTCGCCCCTCGTCGAGCATCCTGACCAGGGTCGGGCGCGAGACGCCGAGGATGTCGGCCGCCTCCTGGGTGGTCAGCTGCTGGTGGTGCGGGGCGATGGTGACGGCTTGGCCGCGGGCCATCGCGAGCACGACATGCTGGAGTACTTCATAGACGGCTGGGGGAAGCAGGGTGCGCGATCCGTCGGGTCCGACCAGTTCGGCGTGGTTGTCCGTACGGCTGATCCGCCCGACGAACGCGACAAGGTCGTCGAGGGACTCGTCCGGGGGAAGGACGGTGCGCTCGGACACCCCAGTGGCCATGGTCTTCCACCTCCTGCACCAGCATACCCAGAATTCGAACGAATCGAAAGTCGATGAAGAACGAGCCCTCGGAGGCGCGGCAGGCCGCATAGGTCGATGACATCGGGCTGCTGCCCGTCGGACCTGACGCCGCCGAAGGGCTCTACCGGCTCGTCGGCGCCGCCTCCGAGAAACGCTCGGTCGCCGTCAGCTCGAACCTGCACCCGGCCGGCTTCGACGAGATCATGCCCAAGACCCTCGCCGCGACCGTCGACCGGCTGCTGCACCACGCCCACCTCTGCCAGACCAGCGGCGACAGCGTCCGCCTCGCCCAGGCCCTGTCCGGCAAGGGGTGAAATCCTTGACCTGGACCGAGCCGGGCTGTTCCACTGGCCGCCAGTGGGCAGATCTGGTGGCTACCACGGGGCCGTTCTCAATGGCCCTTGACAGACGGCGGCCGGTCGGTCGGTTCGCCGGTCCGGTCGACGTTGGCCGTGACGCGGCGACGCGGCGACGCGGCGAGTTTGAGGCGAGCGCTGACGGACTCACCTCGAACTGGTCGACACCGTCGCGTTGGAGCCGGATACTGGTTACACATCCCGCGAAACATGTTGCGGGGTGTCTGCCCAGGCTGGACGTGAGGTCAGGCTCAGCGCCCGAGTTCGTCGGGCGTCACCGCCGTGGGAGGTAGATGTCATTGAACGGCGACCATTCTTCGCTCCAGCTGTCACGAGAAGAAAACGTGAGCCGCTGTGTGGCCGAGTACGAGTCCGGCGCCGAAGTGCTCACATGTAGGCCGTTGGTGGTATTCCTGGAACTCACCCGTGACTGCAATCTCCACTGCGCGATGTGCCGATCTTCGTCCGATAGCTTCCGTGGCATGAACATGCCGAGAGACATTCTTCTGGAGATCGCTGAGGAGCTGTTTCCGAGCGCCGCCCTGGTTGATCTCAGAGGCTGGGGCGAGAGTACCTTGCTGCGTGATTTCGGCTGGAATGTCGAGAAGGCGCTCTCCTACGGGACGCGGCTCCGACTGGTCACGAACGCGCTGTCGCTACGACCGTTTGACCCCGCCCTCTCTTTCCGGTCGTGGCCGACCGGGACAATCCACTTCATCTTTCTCAGGTCCCGCCGGACCTACTTGTTCGGTCCCTCATTGAGGCGGCGGAGCGCGCGCGACAGGCAGGCCTTGAGCTGCGCCTCGGGGCTTCCCTGACCGAGGATCTTGCGCCGGATGTTCCGGGCATGACGCGCTGCACACACCCCTGGTCGGTCGTCTACATCGACTATCGGGGTGGAGTCGGCTACTGCGACCACCTCATTGGGCATGACAGCCAGATCTTTGCGGAGCTCTCGCCAGATATTGGCGTGCTCGACATCTGGAACGGGCCCGGTTTCCAGGCGCTACGACGCAGGCACGCAGCGGTCCGCGTCTCGGGTACTGAGGGCCTGCTGCGCCACTGTGCGTGGTGTTATGTCCGGCGCCAGACTGACTTCGAGGACGAGGTCTTCGAGGTCGAGAAGGCCCGGATCGCGCCCCTGGCGCTAGCGCTCTCGCGCTCGGCGGGCCGGGCCGGCTGTGGTTACGAGTTTCACGAGTTCATCAATGTGGATTCGGTGCGTCGTCGGGATGGGAACTGATCAGAAGATGCGGATCGGTGTACTTGTTACCAACTACAACTACGGCCGATATCTGCCCGACGCTCTGGGTTCGGTTCAGGCGCAGAACCGGAGGCCGGAAATCGTCGTGGTGGTCGACGACGGATCCACTGACGATTCACTCAAGATCCCGAAGGAATGTACCGCCGACATCCCGTGTGTCCTCTACGCCGAGGACCGGAATCGGGGTCAGCTCTGCGCCTTCCAGCGGGCGGCGGTGAAGCTCGCCGACGAGTCCGACGTTGTCTGCCTCCTGGACGCGGATGACTTCTGGTCCGAGGGCTATCTCAAAGGAGTCGAGGAGGAGTTCCACTCCTATGCTCGGCCGGAGATGGTGTTCTCGGGCCTGCGGTTCGTAGCGGCGACCGCGTCGGCGGGCTCGATAGTGCCGACGGACGTCGTCCCGTTCACTTTTGACGTGGGCTACGGCGACCAGCCGGCCGACTGGCTGCGAACGGTGTTCCTCGGCCAGTGGTTCGGCGCGCCAACCTCGGCGATCGCGGTGCGGTCGCAGCTGTTCGCCGAGCTCGTGCACATTGCCGACGGTTCGGACTGGCGTATCAGAGCAGATGACGTTCTGATGTTCGGTGGCGCGGCTCGGCGGCTTGTCCGAAGGTGGCGTTCGGCACCTGAGGCCGCGGTCTGCTACCGGATCCACGGCCAGAACAGCTTCGCCGGGCGTGAGCCGACCGCGAGCGAGCGTCGACGCCGCGACCTGGCCGTCATCACACTGCTTCGCCCGTACCGAGAGGCCTGGAGGCTGTTCACTGCCCAGGAACGGCTGGAGTGTTTCCAGGAGGAGGCTGATGCGATCTTTGAGACGCTGCCAGCCGAACTGGCGTCGGCAACCTGCCAGTCGTTGGTCGAGGCGGCGGCGACAGACCCCGTTGATTCGGCACGATTTCGCGCTGAGCTGGCGCGGATTCACGTAGAGCGCCAACCAGTGATCAGCGAATGACCTCGGTCTGGGTGTGTCACGCCTCGCCTGGGTAACTAGTCAGGTCCTTTGATCGCGCCGGTGTTGTTGCAGGTCTGATCAGCGTGCGCCGTCGATCTGACGGCCGTCATACGATGTCTTCACAGGGGCCTCCTTCGTCGATGACGTGAGCAACCCCCAGGAACTACCCAGCTGGGAGTGTCACGAGGAGCGGAGGCCCCGCTCCTTCATCGCATCAACGGGCTGGGCGAGGGTGGACCATGTGTACCAGCATCCGAACCGTTTGATCTTGGTTGCTGGCCCTGAAATTACTGTCCGTCCGGTCGCTACGCGGGCCCTGGCCAGGGTCGATGTCCAGTGACCGCGCGGACCTCTACATCATCTACCGAATCGAACAGGCGTTCCGTAGACCTGGCGGTTCCGGACTCTTCGATCCGTCTCGTGACCGTGATCGTCGGCGTGGTCGTTGCGCTAACGTTCCTCTTCGGCTTCGGGAACGTGCTCGCGCTCGGGCTACGTCTCGGCGTTCCGATATGGGTAGCGCCGCTCGTCGCGCCCGCCGTTGATCTGTCGGTCGTCGGCCTGCTGCTCGGCAGCCGGCAACTCGCTGTGAACGGCGGGCCAGTAGAAGTGCTGCGCTCGGCACGGAGGCTTCTCATCTTCGCGAGCATGGTAACGCTGGCGTTGAACATCGCGGAACCCTTGATTGCCGGCCGGTACGGCAAGGCAGCATTCGACGCCGTCGGACCGGTGCTCCTGATCGGTTGGGCCGAGGTCGCCCCGGGTCTCCTGTACGCCATGCAAATCACAGCGGCCGACCGCCGGCATCTGGCCGAGACGCCGGCTGCCGACAACCCGTCCCCGACAGGGGTCAAGGATCGCCACGCTGCGCCTGCTGTCGAGCCGGTCGGGGATGGGACTGCTGTCGCGGTCCCGCTGTCGCGCGAGCCCGCGCGCGAGGCACACAGGCAGGACCTGCTACCGGGCCCGGGCCGAGGATGTGTTGCATTGGCAGCAGCACCAACGCCCGATCTCCGCGGAAACGCTGCGCAAGCGGCTAGCCGTTGGCACCGGCACCGCCCGCGGTCTGGTGACCCGGCTGCGCACCGATACCCACAGCGCACTCGACAGTCAGGCCGGCCCGGCGGCGCCGTAGAGCTCTGGGCCGGTTCCGTCTCGATTGGCTCCGTCGTTCATTCATCGACCCGATTGCGGACCCAATCGGAAATGAGGAAGCCGAGCGCGCAGGACGACCGCCGTGCCTTGAGCTCGGCGGCCGGTGCCGACTGGGAACGGAACGAACGTCGGAAAGATGAAGGTCAAAGGGTACGGCTCGCCCCGACTCCACCGGGACTTGACAGTCCTCCGCTCCGCCGATCGGGAGTGAATCGGGGTGTCGACGTGACCGGCCGACGTCATCTAGGGACGCTCGCACGGGCCAGGGTTGGTCGCCGGGGAGAAGAGGTTTTTGTGGTAGAAGGTGAACGACAGTCCAGCAAGGTCATGGTGGATCGGTCGGAGGGGTTCGGTGAGCGACTGCTGGGTGTGCTGCTGGACCGTGCTCACGAGATGCCGCCGCAGCTGATCGCCCCTCTGGTGGCGGAGGAGATCGGAAGGATTGGTGGCCGGGATGTCTCGATCCTTCTGCAGGACTATGAGCAGTTGATGCTGACGCCGCTGCCTGGCAGGGGCCTCTCGGTCGGGGAGCCCGAGTCGATCGATGACTCTCCTGCCGGCATGGCCTTCCTTCGCGCGATGCCCGTCGAGCAGCAGCAAGGTGATGGAATACGGATGTTCCTGCCGCTGCTGGACGGTAGCGACCAGGTAGGGGTGATGGCCTTCACTCTCGACCGGGTCGATGATGATGACCGGCGCTTGCTGAGGCGGCTCGCCGGCCTTGTCGCCGACATGATTGTCACCAAAAGTAATTATACCGACCAGTTCTTTCGGGCTCGGCGCCGCGAACCCATGAGTGTGGCCGCGGAAATCCAGTGGTCGCTGCTGCCGCCGCTGACCATGATTACCCCGCAGGTCACAGTGGCCGGCATCCTCGAACCCGCCTACAACATCGCGGGCGACAGTTTCGACTACGCCCTCAACGAAGACATCCTCCATGCGGCCGTCATCGACGCCATGGGCCATAGCCTGGACGCCGCGGTGCTGGCAACGGTCGCTATTGGCGCCTACCGGCACGCCAGACGCGCCGACATCGGGCTGGCTGAGCTGTACATGTTCATGGACGCGGCCATCCATAGGCAGTTCGGGCCCGATCACTTCGTCACGGCACAGATGATGCGTCTGGATATTGGAACAGGTCGTCTGCAATGGGTCAATGCGGGTCACCCGCCGGCGCTGCTGATCCGCGATCGTAAGGTTATCCAGGCTCTGGAGGGTCCGGGTACTCTTCCGGTCGGCTTCGGTGGCGATATACCGCAGGTCAATGAACAGACGCTGTGGCGTGGTGACCGGGTGCTGTTCTTCACCGACGGTCTCATCGAGGAGCATGAGAAGGGCGGCGAGCAGTTCGGCGAAGAACGTCTGATCAATTTCGTTGAGAGTGCCCGGGGTAACAGCGCGCGGGAGATGGTGCGGAGTCTGTCTCATGCGTTGATGCGGGAACGGCGCGGGGTCACGACCGACGATGCGACACTTTTCCTAGTCGAGTGGTGCGGAGGCAGCGCCGACCATCTCGCCAGCGTAGATATCTGATCGGAACGGGGGTCGCGTCCGGGCGTCCCCTTTTTCGTGTCGTGCGGGTCCACGGCGACTGTAGTCAGGAGCCGGAGCCTCACGTCCTGGCTCCCGCGCGGCCCACCCTGTCGCAGGCAGGGAGCGGGCCGACATCCGAGCACGGGCGCACCATGATAAAGTGAAGGCCGACCGGAATCCTATGAATCCGGAATCTTCCAGATCTCGATGCCAGGCCGGTCTCAGTGCCGGCCGAGGCCATCCGGCGGCCCTTATCGCCGGACTGAGGCGACCGTCATGATGGCGGGCCACATTGCTGTACCTCTCGGTCAGGTTGGCTTCGCTTTCCGCGACGACGGTGGCGGCGAACCCGTCGAGCTCCAGATTTCCCTGAGGGTCTCCCGGCCCGAGGCGACCACCGGCGGTGGGGCACAGCCGCGGCTGGCCCCGGCCCACGGCAGTCGGTCCGTTGACGGCGGGGGATGCCTGGTTTGGCGACCATGACCGAGTTTGATGATGACCTTGTCATGCTGACGCCGGAGCTGAGTTCGGCGCAGGCGTGGGCCGATGACCTCGACTTGCGTGCTGGCCTGGCCGGCCTCGCTGGTCTGGTGTCCGGTTCCCTGGACCTGCAGGGGCTGCTGACCAGGGTGGCGAGTTTCGCGGCCCAGGCGATCCCCGGCGCTGACGGCGCCGGGGTGACGTTGCTGCGCCCCGACCGGGATGACGACCGGGTCAAGGCGCTGGCGGCGAGCGCGCCGTTTGTCCGGGATATCGACGAGATCCAGTACGTGGTCCTCAACGAAGGTCCCTGTATCACCGCCACTCTCGATCGGCGTACGGTCCGTTCGGGATCGCTCGGCGGCGAACGGCAGTGGCCGCGCTTCGGCCCGCGGGTTGGCCGCCTCGGCGTGCACAGTGTGTTGTCGCTGCCGTTGCTGCTACCGGACCAGGTAGTGGGAGCGATCAACGTCTACGCCCACGGCAAGGACGTCTTCGACGCGCACGCCGCCGAGCTCGGCGAGCTGTTCGCGGCCCCGGCGGCTGTCGCGGTGCACAACGCCCAGGTGCTGGCCCAGGCTCTGAACCTCACGATCCAGCTGCAGGCCGCTCTGTCGAGCAGGCCGGTCATCGATCAGGCCATCGGACTGTTGCGTGGGCGCAACGGTGGGACCGCGGAGGAGGCGTTCGCGCGGCTGCGCGCGATGAGCCAGCGCGAGAACGTCAAACTCGCCGCCGTCGCCGAGCGCATGGTCGATGAGGCGGTCCGTCGTGCCCGCGCCCGCAACCGCGACATGTAGCTCGACTGTCGATCCTCTGTGATCACGCGGCGGGTTCGACCGAGTAGCCTGAGATATGGCACCCTTGGATTCGGGGCCCCGACTCGTGTCCGGTGCCCCACCAAGCACCGCGGCCTGCGGTACTCGGCTTTGTGGCCGAAAATGGGCGTTCGGGGACGCCGTTTCGGAGAAACCCCGCCGTGGATATTTCCACAGCCTTGGCCGCGGACCTCGCGGCTCTCACCGAATCGTTGGACGAGCCCGGCGTGGATGTCTCGCAAACTCTGCGGCAACTCTCTGTCGACGCCAAGATTGCCGTTGGCTCCTATATCGGACTATCGGCCGTACTTTTCGCCGGTGGGCGCGTGCTCACTTTCACCGCGTTCGAAGAGGGCGCCGAACCCGAAGACATCCGTGCCTCTCTACGGCTGTCCCTGCCGCCGCGCGTCTCCGCGGCCGAAGACCCGGAGACCACGATCTTTCTGATCCTCTTTGCCGCGATACCGGGAGCCTTCGTTGACCTCGCGACCGATCTGAGCTGGCTGACCGGCGACGGTCTCAACCGCGGCCCCGGCGGATTCGTCCTCGACGAGGACCTCACAGCGCCGCACGATCCGGCCGCACCGAGCGGGCTGAGGGCACTGTCGATCATCGAGCAGGCCATCGGCGTGCTGATCGGCCGAGGCAGTACGCCCGAGCAGGCCTCGGCGCACCTCGACCTGCTGGCCGCCGACACTCGCGCCGACCGGCTCGCCGCGGCCGGCGCCATCCTCGCCGAGCTGGACACCACGAGTCCGACAGGCCCGGGAGGCGGCGATGGGCGCCCGGCGCGCGCACGGGGGCCTGATAGTGAGGCGGTACCCACCGAACCGCCGCGAGACCCGTAGCGTCACTCGTCGAGTTCACAGTATTGGGTGTAGATCGGTGGCGCGCAGGGCGAGGAGTGCGATGTCGTCGGCATGGGATCCGCCCGTAAAGGCGAGCACATCCGCCTCGATTTCGTCCACGAGATTTCGCGGGCTGAACTGTCCCGTCGCGGCGAGGAGAGCCCGGAGGCGTTCTTCGCCGTACTGTTCGCGGTCCTGTCGAGCTTCGGTGACGCCGTCCGTGTAGAGAAGCAGCGTCTCTCCCGTTCGCAGGGTCATCCGTACATTCCTCAGTCCGGCTTTGGCGTACAGGCCCAGAGGCAGTCCGTGATGCCCGACGGCGCGCACCGCGCCGGCGGAGTTGCGCAGCAGAACGGGCATATGCCCCGCCGACGTGAGGAGCACGCGGACTCCGGCGGACCCTGGAAACAGCATGACGTACGTGGCGGTCAGGAAACGCTCGCCGTCGGGCTCGCGGGTCAGCAACGCGGTGTTGAGGCGGTCGAGTACCCGCGACGGAGTCTTCTCAGCCGTCGCGATGGCGCGGATCGTCTGGCGTGCCCACGCCGCGAGCATCGCAGCTTCCGGCCCGTGGCCGCTGACGTCTCCGATCACGGCGTCCCAGCGTTCCACGATCGGTTCACGCAGCGTGCGTACTCGCTGCGTGTAGGACTCGGAGTCCGCGCCGGCGAACAGGCGCACAGGGAACATGTCGTAGAAGTCGCCCAGTGCCCCCACGCTGTCAGCCGCCGGGAGACAGCGCGCGGCGACCTGCATCCCCGGGACGCCGGACGTCCGCGGGGGCAGCAGACCCGGATATGGCAACAGGTGTGTGAGTCGCTCGTCGACGTCGGGCTCTACGCGCGGTCGCGCTCGCATGAGCCGCCACTTCCCAGCGCCGCGCACGATCCGACGAGGTCGACCGCCACAGGCGCGATCGCCGCGTCGCCACGATCATGAAAATTCACGGTGCCGGCTCGGTCAGCAGCATGCCCACAGGCGTGGACGGCGCGGAGGTGGAAACGTTGTGAGCGGACATGAGGTGCCTCTACAGGAGAGATCACCGATGCGCCCGGCGGCTAGGCCTGCAGCCCATAGGGCCGCGACGCTGACGCGCGGCAGCCCCGGCCCGGGCTGGCTGTTTCCCAGCGGCATAATCGTACGCCGGGCCCGATCGACTGTCCGGCGCCGGACGGAGTGCCCGGTCGCGAAATGTCGTTGGCTGCGCGCGCTATCGACCTGACGGCGATGTCAATAGCTGGTTGCGGTCCTCATGTGTTCTCCTTGGAGCGGCAGCAGAGCACTGCCTGAGGGTGCCGGGCGCGACTACTCACGAAACCACGGCCAGGACCGAGCCCGGTCCGCCGGCGAGGACATTCCGCCGGCGACGCGGAGCCTCGCCCGACAACGCTCTGCTCGACGAGGCGCTGTCGTCGAGCAGAGCAGCTTGCGGCCCGTCGATACGGCTCCGACGGCAGGCAGGCGCCGCTCACCCACCGGGTCTGGTGGTCGGGTCATCCGGCCTTCTTCGGAGTGTGCTCGGCGTGTCCGCGGAGGCTGAAGCGGCCAGCGCGGCGGTGTAGTGCCCGCATCGTGGAAGAACGCCGGCGAGCGGGTGGGGTGATGCCGGCGCCGCGGTAGAAGACCCGCTTGCCGGCCTCGATCAGCGCGAGGTAGCCGATGACCAGGCCGACCAGCGCCGCGAAGAACGCGAGGGGCAGCGGACTGAGACCGAGGAGGTGCGCGAGCGGGCTTGCTGGGAGCACCGACCCGATGATCACGACGGTCACGGCCGCGAGAGCCAGCGGCAGGCTCGGGCGGCTGCGGAAGAACGGCACGTGCCGGGTCCGGACCGCGAAGATCACGAGGGTCTGGGTGGCGAGGGATTCCACGAACCAGCCGGAACGGAACTCGCCGGCGCCGGCGTGGAAGATCCACAGCATGACGCCGAAGGTGACGAAGTCGAACACGGAGCTGAGCGGGCCGAAGAACATCATGAATCGGCGGATGAAGCCGATGTCCCATTGCGAGGGTGCGCGTAGCTGCGCCTCGTCGACGTGGTCGGTGGGGATGGCGAGCTGGCTGGTGTCGTAGAGCAGGTTGTTCAGCAGGATCTGGGACGGCAGCATCGGCAGGAATGACAGGAACAGTGAGGCGCCGGCGGCGGAGAACATGTTCCCGAAGTTGCTGGAGGTTCCCATCAGGACGTATTTGATGGTGTTTGCGAAGATTCGTCTGCCTTCGGCGACGCCGTCGGCGAGCACGTCGAGGTTCTTCTCCAGCAGGATCACGTCGGCGGCGTCCTTGGCGACGTCGGTGGCGGAGTCGACGGAGATCCCGACGTCGGCGGCGTGTAGGGCGAGCGCGTCGTTGACGCCGTCGCCGAGGAAGGCGACTCCGCCGCCGCTGCGGCGCTGCACGCGGACGATCCGGGCTTTGTCCTGCGGGCTTACCCGGGCGAAGACGGTCGTTGCGCCGATGGCCGTGGCGAGCGCGTCGTCGTCCAGTTCGTCCAGCTGGGTACCCGTCATGGCGTTGCCGCTGTCCAGGCCGAGGTCGTGGCAGACCTTGACCGCGACGGCCGCGTTGTCGCCGGTCACGACCTTGACCGCGATGCCCAGCCCGGCCAGTCGGGTGAGCGCGCCGGCGGCGTCGGGCTTGGGAGGGTCGAGGAACACCAGCAGGCCGGCCAGCCGCAGGTGTCGCTCGTCGGCTGCCGTCGGTGCGCGGTCCTCGGTGGTGGGGCGGGTGGCGACGGCGACGACCCGGTTGCCGGCCGCGAACTCGGCGGCCAGCTGGTCCCGCGCCGTCTGGGGCACGTCGAGGCAGCGGTCCAGGACGGATTCCGGGGCGCCCTTGGTTACCAGGGTGATCTGGTCGGCGGTGTCGCGGACCAGGACCGAGACCATTTTCCGGTCGTGATCGAAGGGCAGCGTGCCCAGGCGGGTGTAGGCGCCGAGCGCGGCCAGCTGCCCGGGAACCGGCGGAGCCCGCCATAGCGCCTGGTCGAGCGGGTTTCCGCCCACGACGTCCGTCCCCGCCGCCGGCATGTTCTCGGTGGCGAGCAGCCCCCACCGCAGGACCGTCTCAGCGTCGGTGTCCGTGGCGGGTACCGCGCGCATGTAGTCGATGTGTCCGGCGGTCAGAGTGCCGGTCTTGTCGGTGAACAGGACGTCGACGTTGCCCAGGTCCTCGATGCAGATCAGCCGTTTGACGAGCACCTTGCGCGCGCTCATCCGTCGCGACCCGGCGGCGAGGCTGCTGGACACGACCGCCGGGAGCAGCTGGGGGGTGATGCCGACGGCGATCGCCAGCGAGAACAGCAGCGCATCCATGATCGGCCGATGGAGCGCCACGCTGAGCACGAAGATCGACGTGGTCAGCGCCCCGGCGACGTAGACGAGCAGCATCGAGAACTTGCGCAGCCCGATCTGGAACTCGGTGTCCATCGGGTGGGTGCTCAGTCCGGCGGCGATCTTGCCGAGCTCGGTGCGTGGCCCGGTGGCGACCACGACGCCGGTCCCGCTTCCGGCGTTGACCACGGTGCCCATCAGCGCGCAGCCGGTCAGCTCGGCCAGCGGCGTGCCGGCGGGCACCGGTTCGGTGTCCTTGTCGACCGGCAGTGCCTCGCCGGTCAGCACTGATTCGTCGCACGCCAGCCCGGTGGCTTCCAGCAGGCGGATGTCGGCCGGGACGACGTCGCCTAGGCGAAGCGCCACCACGTCGCCCGGCACCAGGTCGGTGACGTCGATCGAGGTCGACGTCGCGTCGCGGATGACCACGGTCTCGTGGCGGATCTGATCGTGGAGCGCCTCGGCGGCTTTCTCGGCCCGGAACTCGTTGACGAACCCCAGCGTCACCGACAGGGCGACGATCACGCCGATGATGACCGCGTCGCCGCGTTCACCCACGAAGTAGGACGCCAGCGCGGCAGTCAGCAGCAGCGCCAGCAGCGGTGACCGCAGCTGATGCCACAGCACCGGAAGCAGCCGAGCCCGGTGCGAGGAAACCGCGTTCGGCCCCCACCGCGCGCGCCGCCGGACGATCTCGCTCGCCGACAGGCCCGAGCCCGCCGAGCTGCCGAGCTGGCGCAGCAGGTCGGCTCCGGCCACTCCCGCGACAGCGCTGATATCCGGCGCCACGCCCGGCTCCCTGGTCGACACGGCCGTAGCCGTCATAAGTGCTCACCGCCAGGGACCCGGACGGTCGTGACATCGGTCGAGTCCAGGATCGCGCTCGTCGGGAGGTCAGGGATCTCGCGGCGCATCGTCCGGGTTTTCTAGACGAGCCAGGGCAGGCGTCGGACCAGGGGGGTGGTGGCCCAGAGGCGGCCGAGTCCGAGGGTGCGACCGGCGCCGAGGAAGGCGAGGACGACGAGGACCGCGGCGTAGATGAGGTGTTCGTCAAGGAACGGGTTGCTGGCCGGTGGGAGGACGGCGCTCCACATCATGACGGTCAGGACTGCCCCGCCGGTCGCGGCCAGCCACATGCCGATGCCGAGGATCAGTGCTGTGCCGATCGCGACCAGGGCGATCATGAACAGGACGTCGGCGAAGGTCGTGCCGGCCAGCGAGTGGTAGAAGCCGGTGAGTGGGCCTTTGGCGGCGGAGCCGAGGAATCCCTTGGTGGGGCTACCGCCGTGGATCCACGCCTTCGCCGAGGTCGTGTCGTGGCCCAGGCCGAATGTCTTGTCCAGGAATGCCCACAGGAACACCCAGCCCAGGGCGAGCCGGATGCCTGCCAGCAGGTAGCGGACGGCCGGAGCTGGGCGCCCGTTGTCATCGACGCGCGGAGGCGTCGGCGTGCCAGCGGGTCGGTTGATGGTCTCGGCCGGGGTGTCGTGCTGATGGGCGATGTCGACCATCGCGCTCACATTCCTTCGTTTCTCGTGGATCAGATGCGCTGTCTCGCTCAGGTACCCGGGGTCGCTGTCGCTGGCCAGGTCCATGCGGAGATGAGCGGGTCGTCCTCGCCGTGCGCGCGGGTGTAGGCGCGGGCCGCGATGCGGGTGTCGGACATCAGCTGGCGTGTCGTCGCGGCGTGGCTGCCGAGCGTGGGGACCCGGTCGATGACGTCCATGACCAGGTGGTATCGGTCGAGGTCGTTGAGCATGACCATGTCGAACGGTGTGGTCGTGGTGCCTTCTTCTTTGTAGCCGCGGACGTGCAGGCCGTGGTGGTTGTTGCGGCGGTAGGTGAGCTGGTGGATGACCGACGGGTAGCCGTGGAAGGCGAAGATGGTCGGGGTGTCCGGGGGGAACAGCGCGTCGAAGTCGCGGTCGGAGAGCCCGTGCGGGTGTTCGGTCTCGGGGACCAGGCGCATGAGGTCGACGACGTTGACGACCCGGACGTTCAGAGCGGGCAGGTGGATGCGCAGCAGGTCCGCGGCGGCGAGCGTTTCGAGGGTGGAGATGTCGCCCGCGCAGGCGAGCACGACGTCGGGGTTGTCGTGACCGGTGCTGGCCCACGGCCAGATCCCGAGGCCGCGGGTGCAGTGCGCGACGGCCTCGTCCATGTCCAGGTAGGTCAGCGCGGGCTGTTTGCCGGCGATGACGAGGTTGATGTAGTCCCGGCTGCGTAGGCAGTGGTCGGCCACGGAGAGCAGGGTGTTGGCATCCGGTGGCAGGTAGACCCGGACGATCTCCGACTTCTTGGTGATGAGGTGGTCGATGAAGCCGGGGTCCTGGTGGGAGAAGCCGTTGTTGTCCTGGCGCCAGACGTGTGAGGACAGCAGGTAGTTCAGCGACGCGATGGGGGCGCGCCAGGGGATGCGGCGGCTGGTCTTGAGCCATTTGGCGTGCTGGTTGACCATGGAGTCGACGATGTGGATGAACGCCTCGTAGCAGTTGAACAGCCCGTGGCGGCCGGTGAGCAGATAGCCCTCCAGCCAGCCCTGGCACAGGTGCTCGGAGAGGATCTCCATGACCCGTCCGTCCGGCGCGAGGTGGTCGTCGCCGGGCAGCGTGGCGGCGTCCCAGGCCCGGTCCGTCGTCTCGAAGACGGCAGTGAGCCGGTTGGAGACGGTCTCGTCCGGGCCGACGAGGCGGAACCGGTCCGGGTTGTTCGCGATGACGTCGCGCAGGAAGACGCCGAGTACCCGGGTGGCCTCGCTGGTCTGCGTGGCCGGGTGGGTGACGGGGACGGCGTAGCCCCGGAAGTCGGGCAGGGCGAGGTCGCGCAGTAGCCGGCCGCCGTTGGCGTGCGGGTTCGCGCTCATCCGGCGATCCCCGCGTGGGGCGAGCGCCTGGAGTTCAGGGAGGAGCCTGCCGGCGGCGTCGAAGAGCTCCTCGGGCCGGTAACCGCGCATCCACTCCTCGAGTTGGGCGCGGTGGACGGGGTTGGTACGGGTCTCGGCGAGGGGTACCTGATGGGCACGCCAGGTGCCCTCGACCGGGAGGCCGTCGACGATCTTCGGTCCGGTCCAGCCCTTCGGCGTGCGCAGCACGATCATCGGCCACCGCGGCCGGTCCCGGCTCCCGTGGGTGCGGGCGCCGTCCTGGATGGAAGCGATCTCATCGAACGCCTGGTCGAGAGTGGCCGCGAGCTGTTCGTGGACGTGGAACGGGTCGTCGCCGCTGACGAAGTGCGGTTCGTACCCGTAGCCGCGCATCAGCTGGGCGAGTTCGGCGGTGTCGATGCGGGCCAGCACCGCAGGGTTAGCGATCTTGTAGCCGTTGAGGTGCAGGACCGGCAGGACAGCCCCGTCCGTCACCGGGTTCAGGAACTTGTTCGAATGCCAGCTGGCGGCGAGCGGACCGGTCTCGGCCTCGCCGTCGCCGACGACGCACAGGGCGACCAGGTCCGGGTTGTCGAAGACGGCGCCGTAGGCGTGGACGAGGGAGTAGCCGAGCTCGCCGCCCTCGTGGATCGAGCCCGGGGTCTCCGGCGCGACGTGGCTGGGAATGCCGCCGGGGAAGGAGAACTGCCGGAACAGGGTCCGCAGGCCGTCCTCGTCCCGGCTGACCGCCGGATAGGTCTCGCTGTAGGTGCCGTCGAGATAGGCGCCCGCGACCAGGCCCGGACCGCCGTGGCCTGGACCGGTCACGAATAGCACGTTGAGGTCCCGCTCGTTGATCACCCGGTTCAGGTGCGCGTACAGCAGGTTCAGGCCAGGCGTCGTGCCCCAGTGCCCGAGCAGCCGCGGCTTGACGTGCTCGGCGCGCAGTGGTTCCCGTAGCAACGGGTTGTCCATCAGGTAGATCTGACCGACGGACAGGTAGTTCGCGGCCCGCCAATAGGCGTCCAGCAACGTCAGCTCACCTCGGCGCGCCGAGGTGACAGCCACCTCGTCCGCAGTGTCCGTTGTCACGTCGGTCATCGGTTCGGTCATGGCGTGGCTCATTGCGTCACCCACGGTGGTTGGTGCTGGAACTCGGCCTGTGATCGGGCGAGGACCCCGCGACGGGTCCGCGCCGAAGCTGAAGCCAGCTCCTCGCACGGGACGAACCCGGGATGGAGAAGCGACAAGAGGAGACGGGCCGAGAGCGCGCATGGTCATCCCATTCGTGGATCACGATCAGCGGAGGCTGCCCAGTGGCGAGCGAACGCTCACAGATCCCGAGCGAGGCTGCGAGGGATCTGGCCTGGACTGGCTGCTACCCAACCAACGTCAGCGTACCGCCATCCGCGCAGCCTCGGAGTCGAACGGCAGCCCGAGCGTCCGCAGACGTGGCAGCCGGCGCGGACCGTTGGGATCACAGAGGGATTTCGGAGGTCGGCTTCCACGCCTGTGTCGGCCTCGGCGAGCGGCGACCGGCCGGCTGGGGATCGCTGACCGGCGGGCGGCGCCCACCAGCCGGTCCCAGGCGTCAGGTGGGCTGGCCCGCGGGAAGAACGTCCCACCGGACGCGCCACCACCCGCTCCGGCGCAGCCGGGTGGACAGAATGATCCGAACCGCGTCATCAGGTCGTCCCACCCCTGGCCTGTTCGGATTTGGCCAGGCCGTGGGTATTCATCTGGCGCCGAGGGTACGCCGCCCCGCGCGATGGCGGCGATCGGATCAGACTGATCCACGACTGCGCCTCGGGGCTGGCCTCCCGAGTAGCGGCGGCGTCGGTTCGCCGGTGAGCCGGTTGAGCGGCTAGGACGTGATGAGCTGTTGCAACCGGTCCCGGCTCGCGTGTTCGACGAGGTTCGGGACGTAATGCGTGATCGTCGCGTGTGTCAACGGTGCGTAGCAGCTGCGCACTACCGCCTCGACGGTGGGGCCTGGCACCGTCCCGTCGTAGGCGGTTTGGAGGCGTTGAATCAGGATTGTGATCCGCTCGGGAAATTCGTCCCGGACCGGGATCAAGTTCATGACGCTTTGCCTCGACCGAGCGAGATCCTGTGGTGCTGCGTTGACCTCTTGGCGGCGTCGTATCTGACCGTGCTGGTAGCCACGACGGCTCCTTCTCCTGGGACAGTGGCCCCAGGAATTCGGGGCTGTCAGCGGCGATCGCCACCTGTCAGCCCGACTTTGAGTTTACGCCGCGAAACGGATCCGGCGCTACGGGTCTCGTGGCGGCTGGGTGGGTGTCGGCCCCCGGTCGGGGCCGTGTGCGCGCGGTGGGCGCCGTTCGTCGGAGCGCAGGCCTGTCGTGCTCGGCAGGTCTAGTTCGGCGAGGATCGTCTCTGCTGCGGTGGGCCGGTCGACGCTGGTGTAGGCGGCTAGCAGGTCGAGGTGCTGATGCGCCTGTTCCAGGGTGTTGCCTTGGCTGATCAGTACGCCGATGGCCTGGTCGACGGTGGACAGGGCTTTCAGCCCGCTGGGTGTGTCCGGATCGGGTGGCACCGTGAGGTCTTCGTCGAGGACGAAGGCGGCGGTGTCGAGGCTCCCGGCGAGCCAGCTCAGATCGGTCGCAAGGTCAAGAAATGCTCCGGGCGTCGCGGCGAAGAGGATCAGGGATGCGGTGGCCGCGGGATCTTCGGTTCCGGAGACGTTAGTCGGAAGTGATATCCGTAGCGAGGCGCGGATTTCTTCGGGCTCGGCGTCCTCCTCAAGCGCGGTGAATTCCAGGCGCCGTCCGCCGACCGAGAACATGGCCGAGAGCCCAAGATAGGAGTGGACCGCAGTCTTGGTGTCGGCGGCGAGTTGCCGCAGGGTTTGTGAGATATCCGTGCCGGGTTCGTCCAGTGATTCCGTGAGAGCGGCGAGATCCGCGGCCCAAGCGGTGGAAATGTCCACAGCGGGGTTCTCCGAAACGGCGTCCCCGAACGCCTGTTTTCGGCCACGGAGCCGAGTACCGCAGGTCGCGGTGCTGGGTGGGGCACCGGACACGAGTCAGGGCCCCGCATCCAAGGGTGCCGTCTTTCACGGTACTCGGTTGGGCCGGCCGCCCAACCGCGGCGGACGGGCGGTCGGGTTACGTCTGGTGGCTGCGGGCGCGGGCGCGACGGACCGCCTCATCGACGATGCGCTGCGCGACGACGGCGAGTTTGACGTTCTCGTGCTGGCTGATCGCGCGCAGCCGCGCGAACGCCTCCTCCGCGGTCGCGCCGGTACGGCCGCGGAGCAGTCCGATGGCCTGGTCGATGACGGGCCTGCTCGACAGGGCGGTCTGTAGCTGGATCGTGAGGTTCAGAGCCTGGGTCAGCACCTGGGCGTTGTGGACCGCGACCGCGGCCGGGGCCGCGAACAGTTCCCCGAGTTCGGCGGCGTGGTCGTCGAAGACGTCCTTGCCGTGGGCGTAGACGTTGATCGCGCCCACCACCTGGTCCGGTAGCAGCAACGGCAGCGACAGGGCGCTGTGCACCCCGAGGCGGCTGACCCGCGGGCCGAAACGCCGCCACTGGCGGTCGCCGCCCAGGGATCCCGAGCGGACCGTGCGCCGGTCGAGGGTAGCGGTGATGCAGGGGCCTTCGTTGAGGACGACGTATTGGATCTCGTCGATGTCCCGGACGAACGGCGCGCTCGCGGCCAGTGCCTCGATTTTGGTGCCTTCCCGGTCGGCGCGCAGCAACGTCACCCCGGCACCGTCGGCGCCGGGGATCGCTCGGGTGGCGAAGCTCGCCACCCGGGTGAGCAGTTCCTGAAGGTCGAGGGACCCGGACACCAGGCCGGCGAGACCGGCCAGGCCCGCCCGCAGGTCGAGGTCATCGGCCCGTTCCTGCTCGAAACTCAGTGCCGGCGCGACAACGGTGATCTCATCGTCGAACTCTGTCATGGCCGCGTCACCTGCATGTCTGCCCTCCGTGCCGGGCCAGCGGCCGGCCCGGGACGATAGCCCGCAGGTGGTTGGGCGATGGGTGGGTGCGCGATCGTGTCGCTGAGTTGGGCGGCGTCGACCTGGTAGAGAAGTGTGGATGTTCGGCCCGTCTTCATGACGGTCACCTAACCCCGGCGATAAGAGCCGCCAGATGGCCGCAGCCGGGAGGCGACACCGACTCGACGTCGATATTCGTAGAGATCCGGCCGATGCCGAAGCTACCACAGCGCCCTAGCACGCGTTCGATCGTGAACTTCCGTCCGTGGTTGGGCCGAGCGTGGGGATGTTCGGACACCGATGCATCGCGCGGGCGGGCGGGCGGACACCGCGGCCACGCTGCCGCGCGCGGCAGCGTGGCCGCCTGTTGACGCCTCGTCGACATTCGGGTGCTCTTCGGGCTATGCTCGGCCTGCTAGGACATAGCCGGCTCGGGATCGGGAACGCCGCGTAGCTGCCGCGGGACCGCGAGTGTGTTACTCACGCTCGAGCGCCGCCAAGTGATCGTCCTCAGGGTGTCATCTGTGACAGTGTCCAAGGCCTCCGATCGCCTTTGCGCCACTATTTCCGTCTGCGTTTCCTCGTCATCCCCGACCGGGCCGCTGGGTGGGTCGCCGCCGCGTGGCCAGGCACGCCTTGATCATCGACCGTCGGCTGGGATCGGGCGAACGTAGTGGAGTACCGGCGCGATTTTCTCGACGTTCTACTGGGACCCCTCGACAGCACCGAACGGCCCCGCGTGCTGGCCCAGCTCGGAGCCGAAAACGCACGCCAAGGCCTCACGGTCCTGCGTCGGGGTTCCGGTCCCTCCGGGGCCGCGGTGGGGATCGTCACCTCGCATCACGACCAGGTCACGACCGTCCACCTCCTCTCCGCGGCCGGCGTGGTCGCCGCGACATTCCGGGACGCCCTCGACCACGGGATGCACGCCAGGCAACCGCTGCTGGTCGTGGACCTCGGCGAAGTGCCGTCCCTCGGCGCGGCCGCCCTGGAAGTGCTGCTCGCTGCCGCGTCCCGGGCCGCGCGGCGCGGGAGCCGGATCACTGTCCGTGGCGCCCAGCCCGCGGTCTTCCAGGAGTTCCTCGACGCCGGCCTGGTCGTGACGCTCGACGTCCATCCCGCACACCGCCAAGCCGCCGGAATCAGACAGCAGGGAGCACCATGAGCATCATCGCCTGGATCGTGCTGGGACTCATCGCCGGCCTGATCGCCGAAAGGCTGACCGGGGAACGTACCGGCTGGGTCGTCGCGGGAATCGCCGGGATCGCCGGCGCCCTGCTCGGCGGCTGGCTCGCCAAGGTGCTTTTCCACGTCCATTCCCTCCACACGTTCTTCAACGTGTCGACGTGGATCACCGCGATCGTTGGGGCTGTCATCGTTCTGCTGGCCGTTCGCCTGATCACCGGGACGACTGGACATGCGCCACGGGGACGTCGACGCACCACGTCGCGCCACTGACCATGACGAAGACTCTCCTCCCGGTCCCCACGCCGAAGGCGCGGCGCCCGCACAGGTTCGCCTCCCGCTTCCATACCGACATCTACGCCCCGGCCGACCGGACCATCGTGCGCGCGCACGGTGAGATCGACCGCGCCACCCGCACCGCGTTCCGTGCGGCGCTGACGGCCGGCCTGCAGCGGCCACCCTCGCTGCTGATCGTCGACCTCGCCGGCGTGTCCGCGCTGGGCACCTCGGGCCTGGCAGTCCTGCTCGGCGTCGCGAACCGCGCGGCCCACGCCGGCATCCCCATCATGATCATCGGAGCCCGTCCCCGGGTCTACCGGCGCTTCGCCCTGACCCGCCTGGTCGACCGGCTCGATGTGCACCCCACCCCGACCACCCGGACCCTCATATCAGCCGCCGACCCTGCCACCGACCCACCCATCAGCTCAGCCCAGGGATAGATGCCCACGTCGTCCGTGCAGTGGAACTGGTTGGAACTGACTTTATGATCATCATCATCGCGTCCGTGATCCTCTGCACGCCGTACCTCGTGAGCACCCTGCTCCGGGCCCGGCGCACCCGCACTGCCAGCCGGGTCCGCCCGCAACAGGTGGGCGTGAAGACGCGGATCGGGGCCAAGGTCGAGACGGTCAGCCCCGACGAGCCAACGTGGAGTGCGTTGGATGACCGTCAGCTCACCCGCCTCCTGATCGCCGCCGCACCGCGCGCCACCACCGAATAGGACTCCTGTATGACGAAAAGCGAGATGTTCACCGCCGCCCGCCTGGATCTGGAATACCCCATGTCCCTGGGCGTGTACGACCACTACGCCGACGCCCAGCAGGTGGTCGACTACCTCGCTGACCTGGACTTCCCCGTGCAGAACGTGGAAATTGTCGGCACCGAGTTGCGTTCCATCGAACGTGTCACCGGACGCCTGACCCGCGGAAAGATCGCCGCGGCCGGCGCGCTGTCCGGGCTCTGGATCGGACTGTTCGTCGGGATCGCGTTCAGCCTGTTCGGCGATCGGAACCAACTCGGCTTTTTCTTCACCACGCCGCTGCTCGGGGCCGTGTTCGGGCTGGCCTGGAGCCAGCTCGGCTACAGCACGGCGACCCGGCACGGCAGCCGCGACTTCGCCTCGGTCAACCAGATCGTGGCCACCAAGTACGAAGTTCTCGTGGAGCACGCGCACGCCGCTCGCGCGCATGAACTCCTCGCGGCCATGCCGCGCAGGGCGACGGTCTGAGATATCGCCGATCGGTATAACGTCGATGTGGTTGGGAGCTTCAGCCAGTTCGGCAGCAGAGGACGGCAAAGTTCCGGCGAACCCCGGGGGACTTGTACGCCTAACCACCGCTTTGCACCGGCGCCAGGCATCCATGCTCGGATTAATAGCCGTCCGAGACTCGGCGCCGGTTCCACCGCCAGCTCCCATCGATCGGCCGTGCGGACGAGATTCCGGCGTCATTTGTCAACCTCAGCCTTGCGGGCGATGGGTGCCGCTCGCGCGCATGTCAGCATGCTGATATCGGGGCGTATACTCAAAGACGGGACGCCGGCGGCAGTCGCCGATCGGGCCAGCCCCCAATTTCTGGGTCAATTTCCCGGGACAAGGAGCCGTCATGGCTACCGATTTCGTCCAACAGCCCGAAGCCGATGGCCCACCGCGCGTGCCCGAGGATCATGTGGTGCGGTCGACCCGGACGAGCCGTATCTGGACCGCCGCGATCCTGTCGGCTCTCATCTTGATCTTTCTTCTGATCTTCATCGTGGAGAACGGCCAGCGGGTCACCGTGTCGTTCCTGGGAATCGACGGCCATCTACCACTCGGGGTCGCGTTGCTGTTCGCGGCGATCGCTGGCGCGCTGCTCCTCGCGATACCAGGCGTGGGGCGCATCTTCCAGCTCCGCCGCGTGGCTCGACATCACCGGGCTACCGAAGCCGAACCACCGTCGGTGCGCTGACGGCCCGCCTTCCGCACTCCCGCGACGAGCGCCGGGACGAAAATCGCGATCGTTCGGGTATGGGTCCGCGGTGCTACTGTCATAACAGACCGGAAAGTCACGGGTATCGATGCCAAGTCGATGTCGGCACCGGTCTGGGCCATCCGGTGGTTCTCGTCGCCGGAGTGAGGCGGCCGTCATGATGACAGGCCCGATGACTGTACTTCTCGACCAGGCTGATTCCTCGCGTATGGACGATGACGGCGGCGCTCCCACGAGGCTGCGGACCGCGGCGGTGGGCGCGCGCCCGGGGCTCGCTGCCGGCAGCGGCAGGCTGTCGCTGGCCGTGGCACTCGGTCGAAAATCCTTCGACGGCGCGTGGTGGCCGCAATCCTGGCGCCTGGCCAGCGAGCTTCCCGCGCTCGTCGCAGCACTGTCGGACGCGGGTGAGACGGTCGGCCGGATGTCGGTGAACGGTGACATCTGGACCGACATTCCTCGCCGGTTCACGACGGCCACCGGCCCGTCGGTGCGGGTCAGCTGGTTTCGCACCCTCGATCCGCACACGGTGACGCTGTCGGGCGGCTACGGGCCGCGACTCGTGCTGCTCGTGATCCCGCCCCAGACAGCCCCCGAACCAGCCCAAGAGGTACTCCGGATGGCCGCGGATGGCCGACTGGTCGGCCCCGCCGGCCAGATACTGCGCACCGCAGGCATCACATTTCCACCGGAATGACATGCTCATTATTTCCCCCCGCCGACATGGCCGGTGCCGCCTGACCGGCGATCGGGCGGCGTGCCGGTGACTGCATAAGCAACTCTCCGCCGCGCGGAAAGGAATTTACGTTCGCGGCCGACAGGACAGTTCCCTGCTGTGCGTCAGCCAGCAGGCTGGCGGCGGTCTGGGGAGCGGGGACGGTCAGCGCGCCAGCAGCGAGGTGAAGGCGATGAACGGGCAGCAGTCCTGCTCGGCCGCGGCAATCCGTGCGGCGAGGTCCGGGCTGGGGCAGGATCGTCAGGCGCAGCCCGCGGATGACGGTCGCCGCCCGGCTGCTGCGCGAGGGACGGGCGCCGCTGCGCCGCATAGCGGGCGACGTCGGCTACGACTCGGAGTTCGCCTTCGCCCGCGCCTTCAAACGCGTCGTCGGCCAGTCCCCCGGCCGCTACCGCTCCGAACATCGCCCGCAGGACTGATCTCGTCGAGTATGTGCGCAGTCGTGGATGGTCCCCCAGTCCGCCGCGTTGGTTCTCGAATTTCGACCGATGTCAGGGCCAGACGGTGAAGCCCTCGTGGCGGATGGTCCAGCCGGCGTCGCGTGGAATCCTGGGCAGTCGGTGGCACCGTCCCAGCCGGCGGCCATGAGGGAGACGGCCGCGAGCAGGCCGCCGTTTGCCGGGAGGTCGATCGGCAGGGCGCTGCCGATCGGCAGGGCGTGGCCGGCCGGTGAGTACTGGTTCTTGGCCGAGTTCGTGAGCAGGGTGTCAACGGCCAGGTCGGGGCGGCCGATCCGGGTCGCGGCCATGGCCATGGTGGGGAAGTCCCAGCCCAGGAGCTGCTCCAGTCCCAGTCTGCGCGGACGTCGAGCAGCGTCGCTTCCATCGTGGCGCTACTACAAGCAGCAGGACTTCACGGCGCCCGAGACCTCCACATCGGCAGCTGGTCCGGACAGCTACTCGTACTCCCGCTCACCCCACAGCCATGACCAGCGCGGCGCCGAGCCGATCGAGAAGAAGATCTGCGAGCCGTTGGGAGGTCGGATCGCGCCGGCGGGACCCGCACGGGAAGCGGTCTCGCTGATCGCACGATGACCTCGACCCGAACGTGGCGACACTCCGTGCGCACCCGGCCCTTTCGGGGCAGTCGGCGTCGGGAGCGTCGGGAGCGCCGCGATCTCGACAGATCACACCGTGGTCAGCGGTACGCCTGCCAGGCACATCGACACGACCCTCTACATCAGGCTGGCGTCGACGGCGCGCTCCACAGCGCCAGCGGGCGGTCCGATGTCACGTACAGCAACTAAAGCGTCCGGTCAAGCGGAGACCATGTTTTCGTACGAACCGAATGATCATGCAGCCGAGCTGGGCGTTTAGGTAGCAGTCGCTGCCCTGGGCTGGTAGGTGCAACTTATCTGCCCAGGTCAGAGGCTAATCACTCTCCGTGGTGGGCCGCCAGGGGCTCGAACCCTGAACCCAGAGATTAAAAGTCTCTTGCTCTACCTATTGAGCTAACGGCCCGCAGTCCCTGATCGTACCTGCCGGAGTGGTCTGCCACGATGCCAGGGGCAACGGCTGGCTGACCTGGCGGCCGTCGGACTCGGAGAGAGGCTGACCGGTGCGTCTCGATGACACTGTGGTATCGGCAAAGTCCATCGCGTCAGCCACCGCTCAACAATGATCAAACAATAGGTCGACGCTGCATCCGCCCACCGGTTCCAGGGCAGTCTCCAGCGGTCAGTGCACCGGCCGCCTCGCAGCGGGACCCCAAGCAGGGGGTTCGAATCGGGCTGTTGGGGCAGGCCAGAAACCCGCCCAATCATGATCAAGCTTGCCGAGCCCCTGCTCTCAGCACAGCGCGGACAGCGCGCCGGCCCCCTGAGTCCAAGCAGCCTCAAGAGCAAAGACGTTCGCTACCGCCGCACCTACCAGGATCTGCTCTTCCACTCCGAAGACACAGACCGCGGCTGACCACTCTCCACGGGCACATCCGGGGCCACCTATCTAGATCTTGGTTGTATCCGCCCTGGGGTAGCTGGCGGAGCTTCAGCAGGATTCTGGGGCGGTATGGACGATCCGATAACCCATCGTCCGGTTTCGATGGCAATGGGTCAGCAACACAAGAACCTCTGGCCTACGATGCCGCTTGCGAGGGCCTCGACGATGTCCCACACGATGCCCTCAGGCTGGCGGCGCGTGCGTCCCGGCAGCGTCGACAGTCGACAGCGGAAGTCGGTCGACGACGTCGTAGGCCGGCCCCTGCCCGGTGCGTCGTGGAGAGTCGGCACAGCACCGCCAGCCCGCCCCACCACTACAGGCGCCTGCCGGAGACGCATCGCGCGCGCCGAGCCAAGCAGATCGCTCGGCCCGCCCTCCACCGGTTGTCAAGCTCTCCGACGGAGGCGGCCCCGCATAGGCACGGATCATCCGCATTCGTCAGGTTTTCGGCTGGAATCCATAGGCTCCAACGGAGCTCGACAATAACGGGCAGCCCCCATCAACGTAGGTCAAGAGGCTCGGCGAGGACGGCGTCCGCCGCGGGGCGGGTGAGGTCACCAGTCGCGACGAGACGGTCGAGGACGTGGCGTTGGCGGGCTCGCGCGGCCTCGGGGTGCCGGTAGGGGTCGTAGGCGCTCGGGGCCTGCACCAATCCGGCCAGCATCGACGCCTGCGTCCAGGTCAGCACGACGGGATCATGATCAAAATAACCCCAGGCCGCGTCGGTGACGCCATAGTAGCCGTGCCCGAAATAGACCGTGTCCAGGTACATCCGCAAAATGTCGGTTTTGCTGTACCGGACGTCGAGCTTCACCGCCAGAGCCACCTGCTCGACGCGGTCGGTGAAGCCGCGTCGCCCACCCGTATAAAGAATCTTGGCCAGCTGCTGCTCGAGGGTCGCGCCCCCCACGTCGCCGTTCATGGCGAGGGAAGCCACGGTGGCACGCACGGCGCCGGTCGGGTCCACGCCGTGATGGGAGAAGAACCGGGTGTCCTCGGTTGCGAGAAGCGCCCGCACGACCCGATCGGGTAGCGGCCCAGCCAGCGGTGCCGCACCGTCGGCCGCGGCCAGCGCCTGTACACGCTGTCGCGCGTCAGCCGTGGATGGGGTCACGGCAAGAAGCAGCCCGAAACCGCCGGCCGCGACCAAGAGCATGACCAGGAGCACAGACAGCACGGCGATAGCGGCCCGGCGGGCACCTCGCCGTCCCCGCCCGGTGTGACGGCGATCCGGCGTGGCGCCAAGGCCTGGGGGAAGAGAGCCGCCCAGATCATTGGGCATCCGGCCAACGGGAAAAATCGTCGCGCCGCCCATTATCGCAGCCAGTTCGTCACGGTACTCACCCTGCCGTCGTGGTCTCCCAATGTTGTTGGACCTCAGCCCAGGCCGAGCATCTCCTGGGCGGGTTACCCATCGCCACACGACGGACCGTGCCACGCCAGCGGGCCGCGGCCCAGCCAGCCCCGCCCGGCTGTTATCCGCGCTATGCCCCGTCCTGCCGGGATGTCGAGAGAGTCCTCGCCGCACGCGGCCTCGTCATCGGCACCTTTTCTATCGCGCTTTCCGGCAGCCTTTGGCCACCACCCCGAAGACACCCCGAAGAGACCCCGAACGCAAGCGCCAACCCGTCGGGAGCAGGCACGGAAGCGGTCACATATATGTCAGTTTTTCAAGATCTTTAATCCGCACTCACCACTCGCCGATCATCGACGGCGATCGTCCCGCGGATGAAAATGATCTCCCCAACCTGACGAAATCCCACCAGGAAACGATGGTGTGGCCACATGTGGTGGTTTACAATTCTCACCGGGTGATGGTAGCCCTGACACAAGAGCACATCAGCTGCCACGAGCCACGAACAGCCCCTCCTTGACGAAGACGAACAACAATGAAGATCCTTTCAGGATACCCTGCCAAGTGACAGCGCCCAGCGCCGGCATCACGAGGAGGAACGGTCATGGTAAACCTGTTTCGACCGGTACCAGACTGGTTCTCGTTCGAAAACCAGGGTGGCGGCATCGCCGTCGGAAGCCTGGCGAACGATGGCACGCAGGACATGGTTGTGTTGATGGTCGACAACCCAGCCGGACAGAATCAGGGCCTCTATCGTGTGGGGAAGACGCTCGACGACGCCGGTCGGATCACCGGCGGCTGGACACCGTGGATCACCATCCCGGACTGGTTCTCCTGGGAGAACCAAGGCGGAAATATCGCCTTGGCCGACCTGGATGGCAGCGGCCGGCAGGATCTTGTCGTCGCGATGGTCGACAACCCCATCGGGCAAAATCAGGGCCTGTTCCGGATCGGCCGCAATCTCGACGCATCGGGCAACGTCGCTGGCGGCTGGACACCGTGGATCACCATCCCGGACTGGTTCCCCTGGGAGAACCAAGGCATCGCGGTCGCGGTGACACCGCCGAACGACCAAGGCAACCGCGACCTGATCGTGCTTACGATCGACAATCCTCCCCAAGGCAACCGCGCGATCTACCGCATCGGCAAAAACGTCGATATCAATGGCAATGTCACGGGATGGTCACCATGGATCGATGTGCCGGGCTGGTTCTCCTGGGAAAACCAGGGTTGCGGTATCGCGGTTGTCGACTTGGATGAGGATGGGAACCAGGATCTGATCATCTTCAATATCGACAGCCCCATCGGACAGAACCAGGCATTCTACCGCGTTGGCAAGAATCTTGGTAATGACGGGATCTCGGCCGACGACTGGGGGCCATGGCTGGGGGTGCCGAACTGGTTCTCCTTCGAAAACCAGGGCGGCGGCATCGCGGTCGCCAAGACGAACAACAAACACCGCCTCTTTGCATTTATGGTTGACAACAGTCCGCAGCAGAACGCCGGCCTGTACGAGATCATCGATCTTGATCATGACCCAGAAAGGGAAGGATCATGGGAGGTTCTCGACTTCCATTCCGGTGTCCTCGCCGTACACGCCGCATTGCTCCCGAAGGGCAAGGTGCTGTTTTTCGCCGGCTCGGGAAGCAGCGCGACCCGCTTCAACAGCCCGATATTCGGCGACGAGAGCAAGGGGATCTTCACCAGCGTCGTGTGGAGTCCGCCGCATAATACCTTCTCCCACCCACCGACGCTGCGCACCGCGAACCACAAACCATTCGACTTCTTCTGTGGTGGCGACGCGTTCCTTCCGGACGGCCGGCTCCTCTCCGCCGGCGGCACAATCGGCTACAATCCGTTCCGCGGCCGGAAGGACTCCGCAATCTTCGACTTCACCACCGAGAAATGGTCCGTTGTCGGCAATATGGCACAGGGACGCTGGTATCCAACACTGATCACTCTGGGGGACGGAAAAATCCTCGCGGCGAGCGGCCTGGGCGACAACGGCGGTGATCTGCCGAAGACCTCTCTTGAGATCTACTCCGCCGCGACAGATACTTGGCACATCCGACACTTCGCCGGCGGTTTTCCCGGGCTGCCCTTATACGCCCATCTGTTCTTACTCGCCAGCGGCAAGATCTTTTTCTCCGGTGGCCGGATGGACGACCCGCTGCAGGTGGATCCCTGCATCATAGATCTCACGCACGATCCGGTGACCACCAAGCAGGTCCAGGACCTGCTCGCCCCTGACATGCGCAATCAGTCAGCCAGCGTCATCCTTCCGCCGGCCCAGGATCAACGAATAATGATCATCGGTGGCGGTCCGGTGGGTAAGCCAGATAAGACCGACGCCACCGACGCGGTGTCCATTGTCGACCTGAAGGCGGCCGACCCCATCTACCATGCCGGCGCTCCCATAGGACTTCCCCGTCTGCATCTGAACACCGTCCTGCTGCCTGACCGTACGGTTTTTGTCAGTGGTGGTTCGCTGAAGCAGGAGGATGAGCCGTTAGCCCGGCTGCAGGGCGAGATCTACGACCCGGCTACCAACACCTGGAGCCTGATGGCCGCAGCCACCGTGCAACGTCTCTATCACTCGACGGCGCTGCTGCTACCCGACGGTCGCGTCGTCGCGGCCGGCGGCAACCCCGAAGGCGGGCAGCAGATCAACTGGGAGCCTCCGGATCCGGAGGAGGAGATGCGTATCGAGGTCTTCAGCCCTCCCTACCTGTTCAAGGGACCTCGACCGGTCATCGGTACGGCGCAGGAGGAATGGAGCTACGGCCAAACCGTAACGATTACGACAGCACAGGCGAACACGATTCGGTGGGCTTCGCTGATCAAAAATTGTGTCACAACTCATTCATTTGACAGCGGCCAACGCCTCGTTGACCTCCAGATCGTTTCCCGAGAAAATGATTCACTCGACGTCACGATTACTGCTAATCCCAACATCGCGCCGCCCGGCTGGTACATGCTGTTCATAGTCGATCAACAAGGAGTCCCCTCGATCGCGACGTGGATCCACCTGACGTGAGCTGTCCGCTCTCGGCTCGCTTCGATCGATGCGGCCCCCTGCCTCCGACTACCCGGCACGCCGGCCGCGGCGCCTGCGGGATAGCTTCCTCGAGCGAGGAGGAAACATCCTCGTCGAGGAGTCAAGGGTCCTCACATAGAACATCACGATGTCCGCAAAGTGACACGCCAGGATGTTTCCGCGAGGCCGCCGCCGGCAAGACACTGCTTACCGCGTCAGGGCAGAGGGCGGGGATTGTACCATGAGAATCCGACTGGTCGACGCGACCCCAGCGCTACAGGCAAACGCACAGGTCACCGCCCATATCGGGATTCTGGAGCCCACTGGACTCACCTCATTCGGGCGCCGGTGAGCATTGCCCGTACCTCGCCCGAACCTTGGCCGGAAGGGGCGAAGCGGCGCGCATACACAGCAACGTGGATTACGATCCGACTTCTGGATAATGTTCGATGTCATTTTTCTGACACATAAAACCTATGTACATGAATTTGGCCTGTAACATAACGTACCGTAAGAGTTACAGGGATATGGCTACAGCCCTGGACCTTCCGGACCATTTTCCGGTGACTCACCTTCCGCGTCGCAGCACCGTCGAGGGTCACGTTCTCGGCGGGAGAATCGACGATCACGATGGAGGAGGTTATTGTGACGGCGAAAAGGAACCTTGCCCGCTGGGTCTTACTTGCCGTGACATCATTACTGCTCGCCGGTGCGGCCACCGCTCCAACGTTTGCAGCCACAGCCAGCCCAGTGGCTCGTACGACCGGGGCGTTGATCCTCACCGTTGCCAAGGGCGAATCACCATACGTTGGCGCCACACCGGTCACGCTGTTCTGTCCACCGAACAGCGCGACAACCCATCCCAACCCGGGCCCGGCGTGTAAAGCTATCGTGAATGCTGGCGGTGACCTTGGCAGGCTTCAAGGGGATCCGGGGGCAATCTGTCCATTCATCTATGACCCTGTCACAGCAACCGCCGACGGCTACTGGGCTGGTCGGGCCGTCCACTGGCGGAAGACATTCCCGAACAGCTGTATTCTGCACGGAGCCACCACACCGGTCTTCTGACCAGCTGTTACCAATCGAAATCCAAACAACGCATTCATGGCACTCTGCCAGCAGAGCGGAGCGGCTTCTTCCACCGGCGGCTCACCGGCATCTTAGCTAATTCTCACCGGCGCCTCCCCGACAGGAGTTTTTAAATATTTCGAGAACGGATAAATGATAAAAATCAAAAATTATTCATAATCTCACACGAAGATCTCAAGAAACAATTCAAAATATAATATAGCGATTTAGAGTCATCTAGGAGAGCGCCCGACAATAGGGGTGTGGATCAATGAGCGGAGCTGGTGTGCGTGCATCGCGAGGCAGCGGAGGGAGTCACCGGAGGTGTTGGGTGGCGACCGACGAGCCGGGGCACCCGTGCAGCGATGGACAGGGAGCGATGACGCGAGGTGCGTGCCCTGGCCCCGCGACACCGCGTCCCCTATTACCGGTCGCTCTAAGTTCTCAATAAACCCAGTCAGCCAAGAAATCAATTTCCTGAAACCGAAACCCGACATTTCCCGGCGCGCCGATCACCATATCGAAGGGATTGCGCATGAAACGCCATAACCGAGACGACTACTACGTCATCGGCGAAGGAATCTTGACGCTCGACAGTAACGACGAGCCGATCACTGTTCGCCCATCGGCGATTGCCGAGGTGCGCAAGTTCCGATTCTCCCGGCTGGGACCGGTCGGGGCGCCGATTGACGACACCCAGCGACTGATCGCGGAAACGGTGGCGACCGCGATGACCACCGACCCGGCCGGTGGTGACCCCGAGTCCAGCACGAAAGATCATGGAAGCCCTGGCTCGGGCATCCCCTCCGGGTTCACCTATCTCGGCCAGTTCGTCGACCACGATCTGACCAGGGACAACAACAGCGACCGACTCGGCCAGGACGTCACCGTTGATGAGCTGGTCCAGGGCCGGTCACCGTCGCTTGATCTCGACTCGCTCTACGGTCGCGGCCCGCAGAAGGATCCGCGGTTCTACGCCGACGACGGAGTCAGCCTCAAGAGCGGGTCGACGACGGGGGTGGGCCAGGGCGCCCCAGGAGCCGATAACCCGTTCGCCCGGGCCCCGCATGACGGCTTCGACCTGCCGCGGGTCGGCACGGGCCCAACGCTGGCCGATCAACGGTTGGCGAACATCCCTGACCAACGTAATGATGAGAACCTCGCGGTCGCGCAGACCCACCTTGCGTTCATCAGGTTTCACAATCGCGTCGTGCGTACGCTGGCCGGCAGCACACCGAGCGTGCAGCTTTTCTCCGCCGCCCGGAACACTGTCGTCAGGCACTACCAGTGGATGCTGCGTACCGACTTCCTGCCACGCGTGGTCGATCCTGCGATCGTCACCGATGTCTTCACAAACGGACGCCGGTTCTTCGAGGTACCGGCAGCCTATGGCGACCTCGGCTGGTACCCACAGCATGGTGGCAGAAACATCCAGCCTGGCGACCTTCCCACCATGCCGATCGAATTCTCCGTCGCGGCCTACCGGCTTGGCCACAGCATGGTACGCGACGCTTATGAATGGAACGCGATCTTCAACAAGAAACAGGGTATACCGGCCACTCTGCTACTCCTTTTTGCGTTCTCCGGCACCAGCGGAATCCTGGCGCCGGCGGGCTCGGTGAATAATCTGAACGACCCGAACATCGGTGGCCTGAAATTGCCCAGCAACTGGGTTGCCGACTTCCGCCGGCTATACGACTTCAGCGAAGCCAAGCGTGACGATCTCACTGTCGACTCTGATGACTTCAACATCACCAAACGTATCGACACCCTGTTGGTCAACCCGCTGCAGCAGCTGCCTCTGGGCACCTTCGGCGGCCGGGATGCCACAGTCCACGCGGCTGGACGTCAACTAAACCTCGCGTTCCGTAACCTGACACGCGCCGGTATGGTCAGACTGGGCAGCGGCCAACAACTGGCCGAGTATCTAGAGGTCCCGCCCCTGACCACCGCTCAAATCATCGCCGGCAACCAGGGCGCGTCCCTCGACCAGCTCACGGCCGACCAGAAGGACTCGTTCGCAAAAAACACCCCGCTGTGGTTCTACATCCTGCGGGAAGCTGAACTGAACGGCGGCCGCCTCACCGGCGTAGGTGGCCGGATCGTGGCGGAGGTATTCCATCGCGCGATGGAGGGCAGCAATGCCTCAATCGTCCGCGATCCGAGCTGGCGGCCATCACTCGGACCGGACAACCACACTTTCCGTATGGTCGACCTGCTGCTCTTCGCGTTCGAAGGCAAGAAAGAACTGCTGGCGCCGCTCGGCTGAGCCCGGTTGGGCACACGGTACGTCCCCATGGGGTGCCAGAACTCGGCCACCGGCGTCTACCTGAAACTTCAGGCCACTCGTTCACATTCACTGACCAGGCGGCCAAGGCAGGCTGAAGGACCGAGCGGAACACACCAGGCCAGCTGCTGGCACCCCACACCGTCCCATGCGCCCGGCACCCACGAGCAGCAATGACTGGCAATCTTTAGCGGCTTCGGCAATAGGACTGTCCAGCTTGCGCCGACCGGGCGGCGCCTCGCGAGGCACACGCCCCAACCAGGCTCCCTGATCCACGTCCCTCTTGCCGTAACGCCCTACGACGTGTTTCGGAAGTCGTCGTTCGATCAGCGAGGCGCGTCCAGGCGGCCCTGGCCACGGCGAGCCAGACAGCTGGCCTGGCTGTCGAAACACGCCCTAAAAGAGCAAATCAAGATCATCATCCGATGGTGACACACCCGAGACGTCCCCGCCCAGTCCGGGAAGCCCCTGCGCATCAAGAGCACCGGCCAGTTCCGGCATCCCACACCGGCTCGCGACGATGTCATCGCCTAGATCATATGGTCGGGAATTTTGCATAGGCCACACGTCCCGGTACCGGTGCACGGTGGCAAGCAGATCAGTCAAATATTCTTCGTGACACCACTCGGCATCAATATGGGCCGCTTTCTCCCATGCCCAGAGAATCTTGGCTTCGTTACGTTCCCGCCGCAGCCGGTCCGCGTGCCGCTCGAGATTCAGGAGGTTCCGCTGGAAACGGCTGATCTCTTCGGCCCACTCATCGGGTGCCGCCGGATTGTCAACGACTTCCGCAGCCTCCGGAAGCGGCTCATCCGGCAGCAGCCACGTCGCCGGATAGCACAGCGTTGCCTGCGGATCGACATCCACATCGTCGGTGGCGAAAGTATCTCCGGAACTGAGTCCTGAAAAATAGTCGCCCCAGTGCCGGCCCGCGGCGTCGGTCAGTTTACGCAGGCGTTCTCGCCGCTGCCGCACCGCATCGCGGTACTCCGACCGCTCCCGCATCAACAGCTCTATGGCTTCGTCACGTTCCCGCTGCCACCGAACTGTCCGCTGACACAGGCTGATAAGGTTCCGCTGGAGGCGGTTGAACTCTTCTGCCCAGCCATCGGGTGCTGCCGAATCAGCCGGCACCCGTAGGCCCCGGAAACGGCTCACCGATGGGACCAGCTGTCTGTCCCGGCGTACCGACACACTCCTGGTGTCACCGTCGGCGGCACCAGGAGTGTGTTCGATATCCGTATCATCCGTATCCGTGCGGACGTGCAACTTGCCATCGGCATCCGCTACAAGAACTCCGCCCATCCGACACCCTCCCAAGGTCGCGTGGACATGACGATTAAGAGAGCGACCAGCAAGAGGGGACGCGGCATCGCGGGGTTATCGCGGGGGTCGGGGCACATACCTCGCGGCATCACTCCCCATCCATCGCCGCGCGGTGCTCGGGCACCCCGGCTCGTCGGTCGACGCCCATCACCTCCGGCGCCTCGCGATACACGCACCCCAACCCCGCTCCCTGATCAACCCCCCTCTTGCCGGGCGCTCTCAATCGAACGGAAGCATATGTCCAGTTCACCTGGATGTCTATTCACAATACTTCAGAATTATTAATCCACAACGCGGCGAATGAGGCCTTGGAGCGGCACCAGGCCACGAGTTCGTCATTGCGGATAATCACCCTCCGGATATTACGCGCGGGACCGAGTACGCAACGTGCCGAATTTCCGCCCCCAACCGCATGCAGGCCGACGAATACTGGCCGCGGCGGAATCCAAAAAAATCAAGAAGCCCGCGGACACCCACTGGAAACGCAACAATCGATCAACCATTGATAACCGGTCGGGTCCGGTAGATCGTCGGATCCGCGCGGCTGACTTCAGCTGAAGTCAGCTGGTTCGGTGGCTCACTGGATGATCGGGACATTCGGGAGTGGCCGGCCGGGTCGTGGTCTCCGGGCCCGGCCCACGGGGGAATCGTCCAGGCCCGACGGGATGCGCCAGGGCTCAATCTCCCCTTGCCCGTCTGACGACCTCCTCATCTGTCAACGGAGATGCCGGGTGGTGACTCAGGCAGAGCGGGGTGCGGATCTTCTCGAAGGTCAAGGACTCGCTGGTGGCGTAGAACTCACCAACGCCAAGCTGGCCGATGTCCGGTGCGTCGCCGCCCTTGTTGCGGGCAATCGCTCGGGCCGTGTCAATTTGCACCGGGCTGCTGAGCCGGCCGAAGAACTGCGTGGTGGCGTTTCCCGGGATGCTGTTGTGCAGGCCTTTCGGGTGCTGGGTGGCGAAGAGCAGACCAAGGCCGTACTTACGGGCCTGCGAGGCCAGCGCGAGAGTGCTCGCCGTGCAGGCGGTGACCGTGCCGGACGGGGCAAATATCTGCGCCTCATCCATCACGAACAGACCGCCGAGCGACCGGTCGACGGCCGGATTCTTCTTGGCCCACGCGAACAGGGCCATCTGTAGTTGGTTGACGAAGCTCTGCCGCTGATCATCGTTGGGCAGGCCAACAAGGCTGATCACCGAGATGCGGGCTCGCCTACCGGCCGGCGGGGTCAGCAGCACGGCGGGGTCCACCGGCTGACCGTCGCCACCAAACAGCGGGTCATTGACCATCGCGGCTCTCAGGTCCTGCGCCAGGCTCTTCGCGTGCTTGTCATGGGGGTCGAGAGCGGTCACACCATCTGGCAGGTCGGCCAGCAGATCCGCGAAGGAGCTGAGGCTGGTGCGGCTGCCGCGGGCGAAGTGCTCCAGCGCGTCCCTGAGCACGGCTCGGCTGATGTTCGCCCTGCTTGTGCGGCCGTCGACACCGGCCCGAACCGCCAGCGTGGCCACGGCCGCATCGATCGCCGCGTCAAACTCGTCCTGGTCGTCCCGTATGCTCACGAAGTCGGGCAACGGCTGGAGGCTCAGCGGTCGGCCGCCGGCCCGACGGGGCGTCCACAGCACCACGTCAGTGCTGCCGAGGTACTCGGCGGCCAGCGCATCATCCGCGTCATGCCAGCCGCTCGGCACGCTCGGCCACGCATCCCCCAGCCGCGCCAGATCGTTGTTGGGATCCAACACGATCGATGACACGCCACGCAGCGCGCACTCCTCGAGCAGGCGGCGGATCAGCACGGTCTTCCCGGATCCCGAACCGGCAAAGATCGCTACGTGTTTCCGGAACACCTCGATATCAATACGGGCCGGCCGGCCGGCGGCCACTGTCCGGCCGACGGTGATCGCCCGAGAGCCCGCACCCTGGTCGGCAGGATTCGCACTCCGCTCTTCCGGCGCCTCGAACGGATGGCTCTCGTAGCTGTTCTGGTCACCAAGCGGCGGACCACTCACTGACGAGCTGCTGACACGGCGGTGAGCGACAGCGCAGGAGCCGGCTCCTGCTGAGCTGGCGTTGGCGCCGTTGCCTGGATCCTCGGCCGGACGGATCGGGCCGGGCTCCGCATGGGCGTCGTTCCCATCCGGTGCCGCGTTGGCGAGGGCTGCGATCAGCAAGGCTGTCGTACTGGCTGGACGGCGCGCATTCAACCATTCCCGCAGAGCTGGATGCGGCTGCTGAAGCAGCCTGCCCAGCGCGGTGAAGGTTGCCACGTCCTCGTCGCTGATGGGGAGTGTGACACCGCCGGCCGCTTCGAACGCCGCAAGGGCCTGCTGGGTCTTGACGCCGCGACTCCACTCGACGTTGCGCAGCAGGAACAACCGCCGGCGTGCGCTGCTCTGGGTGAGCCCGGCCATCACGCAGGCGCTCTGGATACGGTGCAGAGCCGCGTTGCCGTGCGTGCTGGTAACCGCTCGAAATGCCCACTGCATCTGCTCGCCGGTATCCCGGTTGATGGTGCGGCTGAGCCGCGCGTGCAGTGGAGGCCTTGCGCTTGGCTTCGGCTCAAGCGCGAAACCTCCGGGCGCACCACCGTTTTCGATGATCCAGGCAGTGAGACCGGCCGCCAGTAGTTCCGGTACAAGGCTGTCCTCGTTGCCGGGCGTGATGGCCGTCGTAGTCGAGCGCAACCCGGCGAAAGCCGTGTCCAACTCCGCGAACACCGCTGGCGGCAGAGGATAACGTACTGGCAGCGGATCGTCTCCAGCAAACGACTCCAGCTCTTTGACCGTACCCATCAACAGGCACGACTGGATATGCCGTTCGATCCGCTGAAGCAGCTCGCGTGGTGTGTAGCTGGGCGCCTGGTCGAGTGCGGCCTGAGCCACCGGCCAGGTCGGGTACGGCGGCTCGAAACCGATACGCTGAAAGTGATCGTGGAACCGTCGAACAAGGAGCTGGGTTATCAGCGCCGGATCATCGATGTGGCCAAGGGGTGGGATGGCGCGGAACCGGTCCCGGACAGACGTCACAGCCCATTGCTCGAACATGATCCATGTCACCGGCAGGCAAGCCAGGACGCACAGCGCTCGCTCGGTCCGTTCGCGCAGGACGAGTAGCCCGTCCGCGAGGAGGTTGAGCTCGCGGAGAGAGCGATTCTCGTCCGGCTTGCCGTCCACCGACGCTGTCGTCTCCGCGACGATGGTGTCTACCTGATCGACCGCGAATACGCTCGGCCCGGTGAGCGCCAGCAGCCGCGAGATCTCCTTCACCACCTCAGGCGGCTGCTTGGCGGTGGGTATCATGCCGCGCCGGGCCCGTTCGCCTGGCTCCTGCTCCTCCACCGAGAGCAGGAAGCCGTCCCCGACGGTCTGGTCGTCCAGATCACGAGAATTGACCAGGACGAGCGCTCGTAGCGTGTGCTGACATTCACGGGCGAGCTGCCGGTCGAACACGTGTAAAGCTACGATGAAATCTTTGAGACAGGCCGGTGTGAGAACGCTGTCGCCGACCACCGACGCGGTCAGTTCCGCGGAGACGCCCAGCAGCCCGCACAACCCGCGCAGGAATCTGCTCAGTTGGGTCTGGTCGCCGTCAACAGGCCGAAAAAGATCCGTGATCATCGAGGTGACGACGTTCTCCCAGAATCTGCTTCCGGTCGGCGCTCCGATGAGAAAGAAATAGCCGCCAGCGCCCTGCACCTGCTCTCTCAACCGGCCAACCAGATGGGTCTTCCCGGTACCAGCCTGACCACGGACCACCACACCGAGCGGCCTGGCTGTCGGCGTCTGAGCCAGGTCCGCGATGGTGTCGGAGATCCTGCGGCGGGTGTCGGTGTGCACACCCTCGACGTGGACCGGCGAGGGCTGCCACACGTCTTCGAGGTCATAGACCCAGTCAAGCTGCAGGGCTGCGATGGCTTCCAGCTCACTGATCATGCTGTGCCAATCAACAGCAGGTGGCTGTCGTGCTCACCGATCCGGACGGCCGCTTCCCGGTCCGCCGCTGTCAGGGCCTTCTGGTCCTCGTCGGGGACGATCCACACGTCGGCCTGACGGACCATCCCGCGCAGTATTCGGTCGACCGTCTCCCGCTCGACATCGCCAAGCAGGAGACGAACTCCGACAAGCCGTACCCAATCACCAGGTCGGCTCGCGAGCTGGGCATACGCCGTCCGCACGGCGGCCTCGATGTCGGCAGCGCTCATCGCGCCCGGAGCGGCATCGGGCGGCCTGGCTGAGCCGGTCGCTGTGGCCGACGCACCGTTACCGCCACTATCGGTTGTGGCGGTAACGGCACTGTCCGCGGGCAGCACGCTCACCCATGGCGCTTCAGCCCGGAAGAAGTCCGAAACTGGCATGCGCTCGCGGATCAGAAACCGCTCGACGCCTTCCGTGAAAGCTGCGAGGTAGCCAAATTTGATTGAGCTGGAAATCGGCCGGCGAGGCGCCAGCTCCTGCCGGCCGCGTGCCCATCCCCGGTCAGTCAACTCATGGAAAAGAACATTTCCGTGCCCCTTTTCCTTACTGCTCTCGACTAACTTGAGATTGTTTAGTTTCTGCCGCGCGGAACCAGTGAGAGAAAGTTTCCAGCGCTCGTCCAGCTCTTTGTTGGAAATTCTTCGGCCGTGCGCGAGCAGCACCAGCAGGATGCCGGTTTCACTGGGTGTCAGATCGTCATGTGCCATGCCCTGGAGCCTCTTTCTTTATGCTCTGCCGATTCTTACGGAAGCTGGCCGTCAGGCGGTGGATGCGGTGGATGCGGTGGATCGGCCAGGGACGCCGAGTCCACCGAACACGGGTGCTCAGCCGCTGGAACTCGGGCGCTGTCGCCCTGCGGGCCGCCAGTGCCAGTGCCGCGGGTCCGGCCTGTTTCGCTGGGGAGGCGGCTGGCAACGGCCGTGGGCCAGGGGGGCTGCGCCGCTACCGGCACGGGGACCGCGACGGCCGGAATCCGATCGGTATCCAGCAGCGGGCCGCCAGTCAGCCAGGCGCCGGCATGCCCCTGATAGGCAAACCACTCAAGGGTGTTCAGCAACGCGCGCTCGCGCCGCACATCATCGGATCGCGGCAGATCGACCAGCAGTATCAGCCGCCGCCGTCCGAAACTACCGGCGATGACCTGGGTAAGCGTGGCCGCCTGCGTCTCCAGCGAGAAACGGGCGTTGGTGAGTTCGTCGGTCAACGAGCGCTCAGCCAGGTCCGCGAGATAACGAGCGAACATGGTCGAGCCTGCGGCCATACGGGCGGCCAGCCTCCGGACCGCGGCGACGCCCGCACCGCCCGGGGTATCGATCAACTCGGCGCCGGGCAGCCAGGATGGAAAAAGCCGCCGTGCCACCGCGTCCAGCTCAGCGACCAGGCTGGTCTGGAGCGCGACGGACCGTTCGGCCGAAGGCCTGTAGATCACCACAGCCGGCGCGCCGTCGGGCAGCGGACTGAGCGCCGCACGGACAGCGGCTCCCGACACGCCCGCGAGATACCGGACCCCGTCTACCGGCACACGGGACCAAGCGCCGCCGTCAGCTCGGATCTGAGCGGTCGGCGCTGCGGTCAGCGCCGCGGGCTCGATCTCTCCTGATGACCTGCTCCGTTCCGCCGCGCCGGAGCCGGCCGCCTCCGTTGGCCCGTCTTTCCGCCGTGGGTCGTTGATCCTCCGTGAGACGTGTCCGCGGGGATGTCTCAGCGCCGTCTCCCGCACGTCGGACCCGGTCAGCTCATCTGCTCGGTCACGGCTCGGACGTTGTGTCGCTGAGACGCCGCCGGAAGGCCGGTGTGCCAGGGGCTGTGCGGCCACCCGCCGCACGAGGTCTCCTGGATCCGTCGGCAGGCTTGCCGGCCGGCTCGGCTCACCTGGCGCCGGTTTGTCCCCGGTCCGCTCCGGAAATGCCGGTTCGGTTATGGCGCGCGCCGACGGGAACACCGGCTCTGCAGCGGGCTTGTCTCGACCCTTGATCGCAGCCCGGATGCTGTGCAGAAAATTCTTGCGTGCGACATCGGCGGCCAGCCCGAACAAGTCGATAGCAGCTATCGGCCCAAGCACTCCTGGGCGCTCGCAGTCCTCGATGCGGACCGGCAACAGCTTTCGCTTGAATCCAGCTGGATCGGCCTCCAGCGCGGCCTGCCACTCGGGTTGCTCGTAGCAGGAGTTCAGGTAAGCGGCGGACAGGATGGCGATGGTGCGTTCCGCCTCCAGAGCACCCCGCTGTACATGAGCTGATCTGTTAGAGCCAGGTACGAGATCCCAGGCCTCGATAAGCACGCGGTAGCCCGCCGCCTCCAACTGCCAGGCCAGCCATTCGGCCCATGGGCGATCCTCGGCCGCGTAGGAGAGAAGGAAATCCCAGCGCACCGGGGATGCCGCCCCCCTGTCGGACATGGCAGTGATTGTGCCATCCGTTCGCCCGCACGGTGCCGCCGGTGGGTGGGGAGAGCGTCCAATCCCGTCAAATGACGGAAATGCGGTGCTTGGCTGCGTCTTTCCACCGGGCCCCGTTCGGCCCAGGCCCCTGTCGGGTTGCCGCGACGACGCGTGTGGCGGCACCGCGGCCGGTCTCAGCGAGCAGGCGAGGGCAATAGGACTGTCCGGCTCGCGCCGCCCGGTCGGCGCCTCGCGTCATCGCTCCCCGTCCATCGCCGCGCGATGCACGGGTACCCCGGCTCGTCGGTCGACGCCCCACACAGGGCGCCTCACCTCCGTCGCCTCGCGATGCACGCACCCCAGCCCCGCTCCCTGATCGAACGCCCTATTGCCGGAGCCTCTTAGCGGCATGCCAGTACCGGCACCCCGTGCGCGTGCCGGCGCAGGCTTGAACGTGGGCTCCGCGCTCCACACCTCACTGTTCACAGAGCCTCACTGTTCACAAACGCTCCGTCTCATGAGCAACAAACCGACCAGCGGACCGACCGGCGGACCGAGCAAGCACCGGTGACCCCACCACCGA
>NZ_CAKJTO010000020.1:51666-54506 GCF_917627405.1 Protofrankia sp. Cj5 | reverse complement strand
CGCCAAGGACAGCCCGGAGGCCCACCCGAACGCCGCCCAGACGAAGCCCGGCTCAGGCGGGCGCAGGAAGTCAAGCTGCTGGTCAGCCTCGACCTCACGCAGCCGGTCGGCGAGGCGGGCCGTTGCGGCCAGCGCCTCCCGCAACGCCGGGTCGCCGGGGATCTTCGGGGTGGCGGTGTCCTCACCGCGAGGTTCGTAGACCAGCGTGGAGACAGCCGCGGCCAGCGCCGCGGGCGAGAGCTCGTCCCATACGCCGGCACGCAGGCATTCCGCGACCAGCAGATCCTGATCGGTGTACATACGCCCGAGGACACGGCCGGAGGCGGTGACGGCGTCACCGCGCAGATAGTCCAGGGTTTCCAGCGCGGCGCACACCCTGTCAAAGACCTTCGCGACGGTGTTCGTGCGGCCGGCGATCCGCCGCCGTAGCGTATCGGTGTCCCGCTGGAGCTTCGCATGGCGTTCGATCACACGCAGATGCGCCTCCCGGTCCGGGCAGCCGTGCACCGGATGGGCCCGTAGCGCACGGCGCAGCCGGGCGAGGTCCGCGTCGTCGGCCGCGCTCGCCCGCGCGCGGGCCCGGCGTCCGGCTTCCGCGGGAATCTCGATGGCGCGTAGGGACGAGGCGAGATCACGACGGGACTGCGGGGAACGCGGGTTGAACGTCTTCGGGACCCGCACCCGCCCCAGCGCCTCCACCGCGCAGGGAAAGTCGAGCAGCGACAGCCGGCGGACCTGCCGGTCGACAGTGAGGACAACCGGCCGGGGATCGGCGCCGTTGGCGCCCGGGTCGAGCACGACCGCCAGCCCGCCGCGCCGGCCCGCCGGGATGCGCACGACATCGCCGGCCCGTAGCCGGCTCAGTGACTCGACCGCCTCGGCCCGTCGGCGGGCGCTGCCCTCGCGTGACAGCGCCGCCTCCCGCGCTTTGATCGCCTCCCGCAGCGCCGCGTACTGCTCCACTGGCCCCTGCGTGCACGCCATGCTGGCAGCCAGCTCCGCCAGCGCGCCATCGTTGCGGCGGACCTGCCGGGCCAGGCCGACGACCGCGCGGTCGGCCTGGAACTGGGCGAAGGAGGATTCAAGAACACCGCGGGCCTCGGTCCGCCCGAGCCGACCGACGAGATTGACCGCCATGTTGTAGGACGGGCGGAACGACGACCGCAGCGGATACGTACGGGTTGACGCCAGCCCCGCGAGCGCGAACGGGTCGAAGCCAGGCTGCCACAGCACGACCGCGTGGCCCTCGACGTCGATACCCCGCCGCCCTGCCCGCCCGGTGAGCTGGGTGTACTCCCCCGGGGTGATGTCGGCACGGCTTTCGCCGTTGAACTTGCTGAGGCGTTCCAGAACGACCGTGCGCGCCGGCATGTTGATACCGAGCGCGAGGGTCTCCGTGGCGAACACGGCACGCACCAGACCACGGACGAACAGTTCCTCGACGACTTCCTTGAAGGTGGGCAGCATCCCGGCGTGGTGTGCGGAGATCCCGCGTTCCAGACCATCCAGCCACTCCCAGTAGCCGAGTATGCGGAGGTCATCCGAAGGGATGCTGGCTGTGCGTGCTTGCACATGCTGGCGGATGCTGTTCCGTTCATCCAGCGTCGTCAGCTGGAGACCGGCGCGCACACAGGCGGCGACCGCGGCATCGCAGCCGGCCCGGCTGAACACGAAGGTTATCGCCGGCAGCAGCCCGGACCGGTCCAGGTGCTTGATGACGTCGGGCCGGCTCGGTACCCAGGCCCGGCGGCGCGGTGGCGGACCCGCGCCGCCACGGCCAGGGCCGCCGCCGGGCCGAGCGCGCGGCGTCTCGGGACGCCGGTTCTCCTCCCGGGCGAGTCGGAGCAGGCTCGGGTTGATCCGCCAATGCGCGGCCGGTTCCGTCGACGGCCCGGTCACCGCGTCGGCCCGCGCTCGCAGGATGTCGTCCACGGACAGCGGACCACCGTTGACGAACAGGTCGTGCATCTCCCGGTCGGCTAGGACGTGCTGCCACAGCGGTACCGGACGGTGCTCACTGACCACCACGCGGGTGTGCCCGCGCACGGTCACCAGCCAGTCGGCGAACTCCTCCGCGTTGCTTACCGTCGCGGACAGCGACACCAGACGGACACGCTGGGGAAGATGAATGATCACTTCTTCCCACACGGCCCCCCGCTGGCGGTCGGCGAGATAGTGGACCTCGTCCATGACGACGAAGGCGAGACGATCGAGGCCGGCGGGCTCCGCGTAGAGCATGTTCCGGAGGACCTCGGTGGTCATGACGACCACCGGCGCATCCGGGTTACGGGAGGTGTCGCCGGTCAGCAGGCCGACCGAGCCGCTTCCGTGACGGGCGACGAAGTCGGTGTACTTCTGGTTCGACAATGCCTTGATCGGTGTGGTGTAGAAGCAACGCTGGCCTCGCGTGAGCGCGAGGTGGGCCGCGAACTCACCGACGATCGTCTTGCCGGCACCAGTAGGAGCGGCAACCAGGACGCCTTCACCCGCTTCGAGCGCGTCGCAGGCCGCACGCTGAAAAGAATCGAGGCCGAATGGATACCTGCCCGCGAAATCGGCCAGTGCGCTGGGGGAGGTCTCAGGCAAGGCCTCGGGGCCTGGGGAGCCCGCGGGCGCGGTGGACACCTCGTCAGCGTACGGGACCGCTGGCGCGACGTTGCTAGTGGTCGCCGCCGGCAGTTGTTCGGGGGTGCCGGATGACAGACGGATGCATCGTGCGGCGGAGAAGGTCCAGGTAGCGGTGTTCTACCTGGGCCGACGAGCCGGGGTACCCGTGCATCGCGAAGCGATGTGCGGGGAGCGATGAGGCGAGGCGCCGTCTGGCGTCGGCAGACCCTGGA
>NZ_CAKJTO010000020.1:0-51260 GCF_917627405.1 Protofrankia sp. Cj5 | reverse complement strand
GGACCGTCCGGCTCGCGTCGCCAGGGCGGCGCCTCGCGATCCATCCACCCGGACGCCGCTCCCTGGTCGAACGCCCTGCGGCCGGGGCCGCCCAGCGGCCAGAGCGAGGAGCGGAGGGCGGGCGGTGGTGCTCAGGTGACGTCGAGGTGAGCCGCGTTCGACGGTGTACTGCCGGTGCCCACGGTGGTTCCCACCGGGTCGCCACCGCTGGAGCGCTCGTCCGGCCGCGGGAGATCGTCGAAGTCGAGCGGTGAAGCTTCGTCGTCATCGAGATCCGCGTACGGCGATGTGTCGCCACGGCGGGCCCGGCGCCGGTCATTGACCCAGCCGATAATGAGCGCGACCTCGTACAGCAGACACATGGGCAGGCCGAGAGCAATCATTGTGAACGGGTCCTGGCTCGGTGTGACCACGGCGGCGAACACGAACACGAGGAAGATCTCGGGACGGCGCCACGCGCGCAATGTCCGCGTGGGAACCACGCCTGCCAGATTCAGCATCGCGACCAGCAACGGGACCTCGAACGACAGCCCGAACACGATGAGCATCGCGATGACGTAGGAGAGGTACTTGTTGACGTCGAGCAGGCTGACGAGACCGTCTCCGCTGAAACCGAGCAGCAGCTGGAGGCCCTTGTTCAGGGTCAGATAGGCGAAGTAGCCACCGAGGGTGAACAGCACCAGGGAAGAGCTGACGAACGCCAGTGACCAGCGGCGCTCGTTGCGGTGCAGCCCTGGCGTGATGAACGACCAGAGCTGGTAGAGCCAGACCGGGGCCGAGACCACGGCTCCGGCGATGAGCGAGATCTTCAATCGGATCATGAAAGCGTCGAGGATGCCGAAGAAGTACAGCTGGCATTCTCCGCCACCGGCACGGGACTTCGCCGGCAACGAGCAGTACGGCTCCTTCAGGAGGTCGAAAATACGCGGTTCGAAGATGAAGCAGACCACGGTGGCGATGGCTAGCGCGATCAGCGCCTTCGCCAGCCGGTCGCGCAGCTCACGAAGGTGCTCGGTGAGCGACATCCGGCTGTCTTCGACCGTCCTGGTACGGCGGAACTGCACCGCCTGCACGATCCGCCGCGGTGTGGGCAACCGGGGCACGGGCGGCGACTCCTGCTCGTGGACGAGAGGGTGAGGGATGTGTCAGCGCTGGAGGCCGCTGTCGCCTGCCGTGACGGAGTGGCCGTTGACCGACGGCGCGCCAGCCGTGGCCTGCTGCGCAGCCGCAACCGCCGGGGCGGGCTCGATCGGCCGTGGTGCCGGTGCCGGCTGGGCCTGCGGCGGCGCGGTCACGGTGGGGTTCTCATCATCCTGGCTGAGGCCCTTGGTTTCGGCCTTGAAGATCCGAAGTGAGCGTCCGACCGAGCGTGCCGCCTCGGGTAGTTTCTTGGATCCGAACAGCAGGATGACCACAAACGCGATAATCAGAAGCTCGGGGGTACCGAGATTGGGCATGGCGTGCCTCCTTCACTTCGATGTCCGGTCCCAACGACCGGTGCGCGCCTGATACTACGTCGGCTTGATGTTACGTCGGCTAGCCTGGCCTCGTCAGACAACGGCCTGATGTTATGCACGTGACGGGCTCATAACCAGGATCTGTCGTGTCGTGACCGGCTGCCCGGCCCGGCCGATGCCCGCTCACCGAGTCTCGCGCTGGCCTCGGCGGCGTCGAGCCGTCCAGCCAACGCGGCCGTCTCCTCGGTGAGGCCGGCCAGCCGGTCCCGCAGCTTCCCGACCTCACTGGTGACCAGGCGCACCCTGCTGAACAGGCGATACGCCAACGCGCCAAGCGCAACGCAGGCCAGCAGGACAAGAGCACAGTCGATGAGCAGCCAACGCACGGGATCAACCTACCCCGCTCGCGGCCGGGGCTGGAGGCCGTAGGCAGCCAAGGCACGGACAGCGACAGCGTGCACCTCGGCCGCGAGCTCCGCCGGCTCCACCACCCGTGCCTGGTCCCCGAGACCCAGCACCAGTCTGCGTAACCAGCCTGTTTCCGACACCCGCAGTTCGATCAGCAGGCAGCCGGCTCCGATCTCCCGCTGGGACTCGACCGGGTAGTAGTCGGCAACCCAGCGGGCTCCCGGATGCAGTTCGAGCACGGCCCGAAGATCGTATGGCCCGGGCTGGTAGAGGCTGCCCGTGGTCTCGCGCGGCGCCGCCGTGGGCGGCGGCGCGGCCGGGAGGTCGAGAACGGTGACCCCCTGGGAACCGTCGATCCGGTCCAGCCGGAACAGCCGGACCGCCTTCGACCGATGGCACCAGCCCTCCAGGTACCAGCGGCCGTCACGGGCCAGTACCCGCATCGGATCGACATCACGTTCGGTGAGTTCGTCGCGGGACCAGACCAGGTAGCGAAGGTGCAGCCGCCGCTTCCGGGCGACAGCGTCCTGGATGATGCGCAGGACCTCGTCCTGGGCATCGAGCTCGACCCTGACCCGTTCCGCGGGCAGGGCCCCGACCGCTTTCTCCAGTTTCGCCACCGCGCGGTCGAGAGCGTCGCGGGCGGACAGCCCGGGCACCTCGGCGAGGGTGCGGGCCGCGACAACCAGCGCCATGGCTTCGTCCGCCGACAGCCGCAGCGGCCGGTCAAGGGTCTGCGGGTCGACAACGGTGACCTGATCGGCGGAGTAGCTCAGGTCGATGAGGTCACCGGGCGCACCGCCAGGCAGGCCGCAGACGAACAACAGGTCAAGATCGTCCCGGAGCTGCCGTACGCTGATCCTGAAGGTCGCGGCGGCTTCGTCGAGGGTGACGCCCGGGTGCGCCCGCAGCCATGGCACCAGGGCGAGCAGCCGGCTCAGTCGATCGGTCGAGGCTTCGGCGGCCGACGGGCTCACGGTGCCGCCGGTCCCGCGGTCGGTGCCCGCTCCGTGCACGGCCGGGGAGCCTGGCCGCCCGGTACGGTGTGCGCCCACGCCGCGTCGGTCAGCCGGCGCACCACCTCGGTGCGCAGCTGCCGGGGCCGTACCACCAGGACGTCATCGCCGTACCCCACCACCCAGCGGGCCATGCGCTCGATATCGGAGTAGTCAATCTCTACGATGTCCATCCCGGTCATGCCCGGCACGCCCGTGTCCTGCCCGGTCGCCGCGGACAGGACACGGGCGTGCCGGCGCAGCGCGTGGCCAGTCCCCGGACGTATCCGCAGTACGGCGGTGCGGGTCCGTTCCGGCGGCGCGGACGCCGACACCAGCGCCCGCAGATCGACGGTTTCGGGCATCCGGACCGCCCCGGGCGGTCCGACCGGGCGCACGGTGCCGGTCACCCGTGACAACCGGAACACCCGGGCCGCGGCGCGGTCCTGATCATGCCCGGCCAGGTACCAACGTCCCCGCCAGGACACCACACCCCACGGTTGGACCCAGCGTTCGCTCGGTTCGGTCTCCGTCGGTTTGCGGTAGGGGAAGCGGATCGCCTGCCCGGCCTGGACCGCCGCGAGGCACGGCGCGAACGCCGGTTCGGTCGTGCCGACGCGGGGTTCCAGGCCGTCCGGGCCGGGCAGCGTGGGAGCGCCCCCGGCCGCGAGCTTGAGTAGCGCGCTTGCGCTCGCGGCCGCCAGCGACGTGCTCGACCACAGCCGCGCGGCGAGCCCGAGGGCGGCCGCCTCGTCCGGGTCGAGGGATATCTCCGGCAGCGCGTAGTCGCTGCGCCGGATGCGGTACCCGACGTCATCGCTGAGGAACGAGTTCGATCCGGTCTCCAGCGGGATGCCGAGGTCGCGTAGGTACTGCTTGTCCCGCTCGAACATCCGGCGGAACGCCTCCTGCTCCTCGGCGGTCTCGCCAGGGGCGAAACCGTCCACGAGTTCGCCGATTTCGGCCACAGTGAGAAAACGTGATGTTGCCATCAGGCACATCGTAAGGTTCAGCAGCCGTTCCAACCGCCGACGGGACACCGTATGAGGCTAGGCCATCCGCGTTGGATCTTCAGGAGCGGCCGGTGAGAGCGGCCGGCGACAAGGATGCGGCATCGCGGGGAAGCACTGACACGCAGTGCGCACCTCAGCCCTTCCCCGCGATGCCGCATCCCCGCTGGCCAGTCGCCCTGCGTCAGCGATCCGTCGCCTGCAGCCCGACCAGGTCCACGACGAAGACGAGGGTCGAGCCGCCGGGAATCGGCCCCTGGGCCGTTGAGCCGTAGCCGAGGTCCGGCGGGATCACGATTTCCCGGCGACCGCCGGTCTTCATGCCGGCGATGCCCTGCTGGAAGCCTGGGATGACACCGCTCAGCGGGAAGATCGCGGCCTGTCCGCGGCTCCAGCTGGAGTCGAACTCCTCACCGGTGGTCCACAGCGTTCCGACGTACTGCACCGAGACCGTGCTCTGCGTGGTGGCAGCCGCTCCGGTACCGACCACGAGATCCCTGGTCAGCAGCTTGGTACCGGGTGTACCGGACCCGGCCGCGATCGTCGGCTTGGCCTTGAGGTCGGTCGCGCCGGTGACCGCGGGCAGCCCCACGCCGCTGGCGGCGGGGCCGAGGGTGTCCGCCAGCCGTACCGGCGCGGCCTTGGTCCCGTCGGGCGCGGTGGAGCTGCCGCAGGCGGCGAGTGCGCAGGCAAGCAGAACCGCTGACAGCGCGGCGGACAGGCACCTGGCCGCGGCAGGCGTGATCGGCGCTTCTCCCGGTCCGCCGAAGGCCCGGGAGAGGGAGAGCTGGACGCCCTTGACGGGGCGGCGAAGGTCGGTCACAGGCGGGTGGTCCTCACATGCTGGCGATGAGCTTGTCGACTCGGTCGTCGACGGAACGGAACGGATCCTTGCACAGCACCGTGCGCTGAGCCTGGTCGTTCAGCTTGAGGTGCACCCAGTCGACGGTGAAGTCGCGCCGTTTCTCCTGCGCACGCTTGATGAACTCACCACGCAGCCGCGCCCGGGTAGTCTGCGGCGGGATGGACTTCGCCTCGAAAATATCAAGGTCACGACTGACCCGCTCCACCAGCCCGGCCCGCTCCATCCGGTAGTACAGGCCCCGCTGACGGTGGATGTCATGGTATTTCAGGTCCAGCTCGGCGATCCGGGGTGAGGCCAGGGACAGGCTGTGCCGGTGCCGGAACCGGTCGATCAGCACGTACTTCGTCACCCAGTCGATCTCGCGGGCGACCAGCTCCAGATCGTCGGTCTCGATCGCGAGAAGCGTTCTGCCCCACAGGTCCAGGACACGTTTGGCGATCGCGTCCCCGCCCCGGCGCTCGATGAACTCGACCGCTTTGCTGAAGTACTCACGCTGGATCTCCAGAGCGCTGGCCTCGCGCCCGCTCGCCAGTTTGATCTTACGCTGGCAGGTCATGTCATGACTGACTTCCCGGATCGCCCGGATCGGGTTCTCCAGGGACATGTCCCGTAGCACCACACCAGCCTCGATCATGCGCAGGACGAGATCGGTCGAGCCGAGTTTGAGCAAGGTGGTGGTCTCGCTCATGTTGGAGTCGCCGACAATCACGTGCAGGCGCCGGAAACGCTCGGCGTCCGCGTGCGGTTCGTCCCGAGTGTTGATGATCGGGCGGGATCGGGTCGTCGCCGAGGACACCGACTCCCAGATGTGCTCGGCGCGCTGCGAGATGCAGTACACGGCGCCGCGAGGGGTCTGCAGCACCTTGCCCGCCCCGCACAGGATCTGTCTGCTCACCAGGAACGGCACCAGGACGTCCGCGAGCCGGCTGAACTCGCCGTGCCGGCCGACGAGGTAGTTCTCATGGCAGCCGTAGCTGTTCCCGGCCGAGTCAGTGTTGTTCTTGAACAGATGGATGTCCCCGGCGATGCCCTCTTCGCGCAGGCGTCGTTCCGCCTCGACCAGCAGCCCTTCCAGGATGCGCTCGCCGGCCTTGTCATGGGTGACGAGATCGGGAACGGAGTCGCACTCGGGGGTGGCGTACTCGGGATGGCTGCCGACATCGAGATAGAGCCGGGCACCGTTCTTCAGGAAGACGTTGCTGCTGCGGCCCCAGGACACGACCCGCCGGAACAGGTACCGCGCCACCTCGTCCGGAGACAGCCTGCGCTGCCCACGGAAGACACAGGTGACGCCGTACTCGTTCTCCAGGCCGAAGATGCGGCGATCCACACCGATGACCCTATGCTTCGCGCGCGCCGCGGTGTGGCCGGACGCCCGCACCGGCGCTTTCGTCGTCGTGGCGGCGGTATGCGGGAACTGTGCGTAGTCAGCCCAGGAGCCGTCGGTCGCCCGCTATGTTCGAATGGGCCGGCCGTGGGCAGGATGGCGGACATGACGTCGGAGATCAACCAGTCGGAGATCAACCAGTCGGAGAACGGCCAGTTGCGGACTGTCGCGACGCTGGGCGGCGCTGTTCCCGCCACGGTGGTGGCGCCGGCCGCGGACGACCCACCGTACGGCGGGGTCATCGTGGTTCACGACGCTCGGGGCATCACGCCCTACCTCACCTCGGTCTGCGCGCGGCTGGCCCAGGCCGGCTGGCTCGCCGTGGCACCGCACCTCTACCACCGGGACGGCTTCGCCGAGGTCGAGCCGGCGGGTGGCTGGCCTACCGCGGTCGCGCGGATGGGTACCCTGACCGGCCCGGCCATCGCGGCGGACATCGACGCCTGCCTGGCCCATCTCGCGCACAACGGCTTTGGCCCCGAGCGGACAGCGGTGATCGGTTTCTGTATGGGCGGGACGGTGGCGCTGGGCACCGCCGCCCGTCACAGCATGGGCGCGGCCGTGTCGTTCTACGGCGGCGGCGTGAGCACGCCGTACTGGGAGGGGTGCGCGCCCCTGGTGGAGATCGCCCCCTCGCTGCGCACGCCGTGGCTCGGTCTCTACGGTGAGGACGACGCGCTGATCAGCCGGGCGGAGATCGAGGTGCTGCGGGCGGCGGCCACGACGTCAGCGGTACCGACCGATTTGATCGTTTATCCGGGCGCGGGACATGCCTTCCATAGCGACGACCGTGCGGAGGTCTACCGGCCCGAGGCGGCCCGGGACGCCTGGCGCAGGACGCTGAGCTGGCTCCGTAGCCAGGTGGCCCCGGGATAGCGCTGGGAGCGCCGGCGGCGGTGCGGGCACACCCGCCCCTGCACCGAGCCGCCTGCACCGCTGCTCGCCGTATTCCAGCCACCGCTTCGCGCTGGCTGGGAACCCCGTTGCCCGCCGCCCCGCGGGCCACGTCCCAGATCATCGCCGCTATCAGCCGTATCAGCCGTATCAGCCGTATTGGCTGTTGTCGGTGAGCCGGGCAGCAGCGCGCGCTGCGCAAGCCCGGCATCGCGGACCGACCGGTGCCGACAGGCCAAGCGTACGCGATGGCCTGTCGGTGTGCCGCAATATGATCGATTTTGTGGGGCGGCTTTCAGAACCCGTCCTAGCGGTCGTCCTTGTCCGCGGTTTCGGCGAGCAGGACGTCGAGCTGCGTGCCGGAGATGCGCTTGAACAGCCGGCGATTGCGGGTGCGGTCGAGCATGGCCACTTCAAGGTTTGCCGAGGACAGGGCGCGGTCGCCGTTACCGCCCGCGGGCGTGCCGGCCCGCAGCGCGTTCACGGCTGCTCTCAGCGCGGTGGCAAGCGGCTGGCCGTCCGCGTGATGTTCCTTCAGGGATGCGCTGACCTGCTCGGACTGCCCGCCGATGGCCACGAATCCACGTTCGTCCGCGATCGACCCGTCGTAGGTGAGCCGGTAGATCTGGTCGTCCTCGGCCCGCTCACCGACCTCCGCGACCACGATCTCCACCTCGTACGGCTTGATGCTGTCGGTGAACAGGGTGCCGAGCGTCTGGGCGTACCAGTTGGCAAGCGCTCGCCCGGTCACGTCACGGCGGTCGTACATGTAGCCGCGGACGTCCATCATGCGCACGCCGGCAGTCCGCAGGTTCTCGAACTCGTTGTACTTGCCGACCGCGGCGAACGCGATCCGGTCGTAGATTTCGCTGATCTTGTGAAGGGTCGACGAGGGGTTCTCGGCGACGAACAGGATGCCGTCGGTGTAGGTCAGCACCACGACACTACGGCCGCGGGCGATGCCCTTGCGGGCGTACTCGGACTTGTCCCGGACGAGCTGTTCTGGGCTGGCGTAGCCAAAGGGCATGGTCATGTCAGCCTCCCGGGTTCGTCATGCGGTCAGCGACGACGGCCTCGACGACAGCGCCCACCTCGTCATCGAGGAAGCGGCGGAAGCCGTCCGCGGTAACCGAGGCGACCACCGGGTAGAGACGGCGGACGAGGTCGGGACCGCCGGTCGCGGAATCGTCGTCGGCGGCGTCGTACAGGGCCTCGACACAGACCCGCACCGCCTCCGTCGCGGTCAGGTCCGCCCGGACGAGTTTTTTGAGCGCGCCGCGGGCAAACACCGAGCCCGATCCGATGGCCTGGAAGGAGCTGTCCTCGGCCCGAGACCCGGTGATGTCGTAGGAAAAGATCCTCCCTTTGCCGGTGTCGAGGTCGTAACCGGCATACAACGGGACGACCGCGAGTCCCTGCAGAGCCATCCCAAGGTTGTTTTTGATCATGAATGACAAGCGGTTGGCCTTGGCGTCCAGGCTGAGGGTCGAACCCTCGATCTTCTCGTAGTGCTCGAGCTCGACCTGGTACAGGCGGACGAGGTCCGCACCGATCCCGGCCGTGCCCGCGTACCCGACGCAGGAGTACTCGTCGGCGTGAAACACTTTTTCGACGTCACGTTGTGCGATCACATTGCCCATGGTCGCGCGGCGGTCACCGGCCATGATCACGCCGCCGGGAAACGCCACCGCCACGATCGTCGTGCCGTGGGCCACCTCGGTGGCGGCGACCGGCAGCCGCTCGCGCGCGCCCGGGAGCAGATCGGGCGCGGCCGTGGCCAGGAACTCGGTGAACGACGACGTTCCCGGTGTCATGAACACAGACGGTAGACGCCCCGCGACTCCCGCTGGATCAGCCACAAATCCCCCTTCAGATAGTTGATTGCCTGGGCCGGCGGTCGCCGGTCGTCGGTGAGGTTCCCGAGACCAACGGTGCCGTTGCCGCACACGATGTCACTTGATCCAGCCAGCGTCGGAGCCGGCATGTCGGCAAGCTCATTCCCGTGCGGCCTGCTGTGATCAGAGAACAGGTGTCGCTTGCGGGCTCCGGCAGGAGGCCGTTCGATCAGGAAGCGGTGTCCGGGTGGATGGGTCGCGAAGCGGCGCGGAGACTCACCGGAGATGGTGGGTGGCGACCGACGAGCCGTACCCGTGCATCGCGCGGCAACGGACGGGCAGCGATGACGCGAGGCGCCGACCAGGCGGCGCGAGCCGGGCCCGGTTGCCGGAGCCTCTGAGAGCGTGTGTGAGATCGTCATTCCGCCTCGCCGCGTCCAGGTGCCCCCTGGCCGCGTTGTCGGCCACACCGAGACAACTCATCCGGTATCGCTTCGGCCTTCCGCCTTGCCCGGGGGCGCCTGGACGGGGCTCACTGATCGAAAGCCCGATCTCACACACGCTCTTACTCCCCCCCTTTTTGTACGTAGCCCTTCACGAATTCCTCGGCGTTCTCCTCGAGTACGTCGTCGATCTCGTCGAGCAGGGAATCAACGTCCTCGGACAGCTTCTCGTGCCTTTCCTTGAGGTCGCTGGCGCTGGACTCCTCGACCTCGACCTCGTCGCTCTGGTCCGCCTTGCGCCCCGAGCGCTGCTGACCGCCGCCGGTGTCCTTGGTAGGCATGAGACCTCCTTCGATCGTGATGAAGCGACACTATCCCCGGGCTCCGCCATCCTGAACCGCTCGCGGGCGCCGCCGTCAACCTCGCCCTGGCGGCAGCGACGTCGAGGAGTGCACGGGGCCACGTCAGAGCACCACTTCATCACGATCCGGCCCGCACGTCGCGACGTCCGCCCACGGCGCAATACGCCGCTGGCCACCTCCCACGCCGGCGCGCGCAGGCGCACTCTCCCATGTCGGGATATGACCGGTTGCCGATGCTTCCGCGAGGCCGCGAGGCCGCGGCCGTGGGTCAGCCCTTGGCGAGTGCGTCCACGAGGTCCAGCGCGGTCGGGCAGCGGGCCAGCAGCTCGCCCACGTGCGCCCGGGTTCCGCGCAGCGGCTCCAGGGTGGGTACCCGTTGCAGGGAGTCACGCCCGACATCGAAAATGACCGAGTCCCAGGACGCGGCGGCGACCTGCTGGGGATACAGCGCCAGGCAGCGGCCGCGGAAGAACGCCCGGGTGTCGTGCGGGGGCTCGGTCATGGCACGGACGATCTCGTTCTCGTCAAGCAGCAGGTCGACCCGCCCGCGGGCGGCCAGGCGGTTGTAGAGGCCCTTGTCGGGCCGGACGTCGGAGTACTGCAGGTCGACCAGCTGCAGGCGCGGAGCGTCCCAGTCGACACCGTCGCGGGCCCGGTAGCCTTCCAGGATGGCGAGCTTGGCGACCCAGTCCAGCTCCCGGGAACAGCTCATCGGGTCGTCCTCAAGACGGACCAGGACTGATTCCCAGCGTGCCAGCACGTCCGCGGTCTGGGCGTCCAGGTCGGTGCCGAAGCGGTCCTCGACGTACTTGCGGGCCTGCTCCAGGTACTCCATCTGCAGCTGGACGGCGGTCATCTTCCGGCCGTCCCCGAGGGTCAGCAGGTGGCGCAGGGACGGGTCGTGGGAGACCGCCCGCAGGCCGGCCACGGGGTTGTCGACGGTCAGGTCGACATCCAGCCAGGAACTTTCGATCATCGCGAGGACAAGCGAGGTAGTTCCGATCTTGAGGTAGGTCGAGATCTCGCTCATGTTCGCGTCGCCGATGATCACATGGAGCCGGCGGTACTTCTCCGGGTCCGCATGCGGCTCGTCCCGGGTGTTGATGATCGGACGCTTCAGGGTTGTCTCCAGCCCGACCTCGACCTCGAAGAAATCGGCCCGCTGGCTCAGCTGGAAACCGGCCTCACGGCCGTCCACGCCGATGCCGACCCGGCCGGCGCCACACACGACCTGCCTGGAAACGAAGAAGGGCACGAGGTGGCGGACGATGTTGGCGAACGGTGTGGAGCGGGCCATGAGGTAGTTCTCGTGGCAGCCGTAGGAGACGCCCTTGTTGTCCGTGTTGTTCTTGTACAGGTGCACCGGCATCGTGCCCGGGACGGACAGCGCCCGCCGCGCGGCCTCGGCCATGACCCGCTCCCCGGCCTTGTCCCACAGCACCGCGTCGCGCGGGTTCGTCACCTCGGGGGTGGAGTACTCGGGGTGGGCGTGGTCGACGTAGAGGCGCGCGCCGTTGGTGAGGATGACGTTGGCGAGCCCCAGGTCGTCCTCGTTGGCGGGAGCCGACGGATCGGCCACGGGCTCGCGGGGGAGCTCGAAGCCGCGTGCGTCGCGCAGCGGTGACTCCTCCTCGAAGTCCCACCGGGCCCGGCTCGTGCCGGTTGCCTGTCGGCTGGCGTAGGAGTTGACCACCAACGACGAGGCAAGCATCTGGTTGGTGGTTGGCTGACCGGGCACCGACACGCCGTACTCGGTCTCGGCTCCCATGATCCGGCGAACGCTCACACTCTCAGCGTAGGTGTTTTGCGGCCGTACCGAGACCTGGATTCGATGGCTGACTGTGCGTGACTGTCTGGCGGATCTCCGAAAACAGGCCGAGCGGCACGCTGCCAACGACATACGAGCCGTTGACAGCCCTGCCCCAGGCACATAACCGATCAGGGGCGGACGTAAAAATCATGGTCTGCGCGATGCGATGTGATGTGGCTGAGGGCCGCGGCTGGCGAGGGAGCGTTGAGCGGCTCCGGCAACAGGAAATGTAGATCAAGAAGCGAGGCTGGGGGCGCGTCACGAGACGGAGGCAGCGGAGAACACCGGTGGTGGGCAGGGCGGGAGATCCCACCCTGCCCACCACCGGTACAGCGCCTTGTCACCCGGTGTCCGGGCTTCCACCGCGAAAATCGGTTACAGATATCGGTTACAGATACTGGCCCGTGTTGGCGATCGTGTCGATGGACCGGCCGGCTTCGGTGCCCTTGGTGCCGGTGATGAGCGTGCGGATGTAGACGATCCGCTCGCCCTTCTTGCCGGAGATACGCGCCCAGTCGTCCGGGTTGGTCGTGTTGGGCAGGTCCTCGTTCTCCTTGAACTCGTCGATGCAGGCATTGAGCAGGTGCTGCATGCGCAGCCCCTTCACGCCTCCCTCGATGAGCTGTTTGACGGCCATCTTCTTGGCACGGGCGACGATGTTTTCGATCATCGCGCCGGAGTTGAAGTCCTTGAAATACAGGACCTCCTTGTCGCCGTTGGCGTAGGTGACCTCGAGGAAGCGGTTCTCCTCCGTCTCGGCGTACATCCGTTCGACAACCCGCTGGATCATCCCTTGGCAGGTCGCCTCCCGGCTGTCACCGTGCTCGGTGAGATCCTCCGGATGCAACGGGAGATCCGGCGTCACGTACTTGGCGAAGATGTCCTTGGCCGCTTCGGCGTCCGGGCGTTCGACCTTGATCTTCACGTCCAGCCGCCCCGGCCGCAGGATCGCCGGATCGATCATGTCCTCGCGGTTGGACGCGCCAATCACGATCACGTTCTCCAGCTGCTCGACGCCGTCGATCTCACTGAGCAGCTGCGGAACGATCGTGTTCTCGACATCCGAGGACACTCCTGACCCGCGGGTCCGGAAGATCGAGTCCATCTCGTCGAAGAACACGATCACGGGCATGCCCTCGGACGCCTTCTCGCGCGCCCGCTGGAACACGAGCCGGATCTGCCGTTCGGTCTCGCCCACGTACTTGTTCAGCAGTTCCGGGCCCTTGATGTTCAGGAAGAACGCCCGTCCGCTGCCCTGGCCGGTCTGTGCCTCGACCTTCTTCGCGAGCGAGTTCGCCACCGCCTTGGCGATGAGCGTCTTGCCGCAGCCGGGCGGGCCATACAGCAGGACGCCCTTCGGCGGCTTCAGTTTGTGTTCAAGGAAGAGATCCTTGTAGAGGAACGGCAGCTCGACGGCGTCACGGATCGACTCGATCTGGCCCTTGAGGCCGCCGATCTGTTCGTAGCCGATATCCGGGACCTCTTCGAGAACCAGCTCCTCCACCTCGGACTTGGGGATGCGCTCGAAGGCGTACCCTGACCGGGTCTCGACCAGCAGCGAGTCACCGGCCCGCAGCCGTCCGTCCAGCAGCGGCTGGGCGAGCATGACCACGCGCTCCTCGTCGGTGTGGCCGATGACCAGAGCTCGATCGCCGCTCTCAAGGATCTCCTTGAGCAGGACGATCTCACCGTGGCGTTCGAACGCGCGTGCGTCGACGACGTTGAGGGCCTCGTTGAGCATGACCTCCTGCCCGGGGCTCAGATCGACCACGCCAACGTTCGGTGACACCGTCACCCGCAACTTGCGGCCCTGGGTGAACACATCGACCGTGCCGTCGTCGTACGACCCGATGAAGATCCCATAGCCGCTCGGCGGCTGGGCGAGCCGGTCGACTTCTTCCTTCAGCGCGATGATCTGGTCGCGAGCTTCGCGCAGCGTGGCCACGAGCTTGTCGTTCTGCCCGCTGACACCGACGAGATCCGCCTGTGTCTCAGCCAATCGTTCCTCAAGGGCACGGACCTGCCGCGGGGATTCGTTGAGTCTCCGCCGCAGCATGGCCACCTCCTCCTCAAGGAAGGCGACCTGAGTTGTGAGCTCGTGCACTTCCTTCTCGTATGCCGACGCTCGTGAATCTCCATCACCTGGACGACCCGAGCTCCCACCGGAGCCAGAGCCCGAACGGGGACCGGACACCGCGCCTCCACCTCCCCCGTGCTGACCGGGACGCACCCAACACTACCGTTGTGACCGCCGCTGGCACGCCTGTCTGACGACTACGAGCCTGCTTTGCCGTAAACAGCGAGTTACGGTGCCATGGTGACAGAAGATCGGAGCTCTGTGGCAACGCCCAGGAATCTCACCGGACCAACAACACCGCCGGCGTTGCGGGTACGCATCGACCAGGACGCCTGTACCGGAGACGGACTCTGCGTCCAGTTTGCTCCGACCGTCTTCGAGTTCGATGTTGACGGGCTGGCGTACGTGAAGGGGCCGGACGGGCTGCTGCGCACGAAACCCGGTGAATCGGTACCGATACCACTGCCGCTGGTAGGCGATGTGGTCGCGGCTGCGGACGACTGCCCGGGCAACTGCATCTACGTGCAGCGTCCCGACGGCACCCTCGAGGCCGGGCCGGGCAGCTGAACCGTCTGTTTCGCAACGCGCTGTCGCGCTACGGCTCCCCGCCGGGGAGCCGTAGCGCGGATCAACGTACGACCGATTCTGCCCCCTGTCGGGAATCCGACAGCGCGGAACCGGGCGTTGGGGACGTCTGCTCGGTCACGTCGGGCCGTGCGCCCTTCGCCGGGCGCCGTCGCCGCGGTGGCGGGGTGACCCCGTCCGCGAGCCGCCGGGCTGTCACGAGGAAGCCGGTGTGACCGACCATCCGGTGGTCCGGGCGTACGGCCAGCCCATCCACATGCCAGGTGCGCATCATCGATTCCCACGCCGCCGGTTCGGCGAACGTGCCGTACTCGCGCAGTGCCTCGACCACCCGCGCGAGCTGGGTGGTGGTGGCCACATAGACGCAGACGACCCCGCCCGGCACCAGCGCGGCGCTCACCGCGTCCAGCACCTCCCACGGGGCCAGCATGTCCAGCACCGCCCGGTCCATGTCGCGCTCGGTCGCCTCGGCCAGATCCCCCACCCGCAGCGTGTGGGCGGGATGCGGCCCGCCGAAGAAGGCCTCGATGTTCTTCTGGGCGATCTCGGCGAAGTCGGGCCGCCGTTCGTAGGAGACCAGCCGCCCGGTATCGCCGACCGCCCGCAGCAACGAGCAGGACAACGCGCCCGAACCCACCCCGGCCTCCAGCACCCGCGCGCCTGGGAAGAGGTCGGCGTACGCCACGATCTGCGCGGCGTCCTTGGGGTAGACCACGGCTGCGCCGCGCGGCATCGACAGGACGAAGTCGGTCAGCAGCGGACGCAGCGCCAGGTACGGTGTCCCGCCGGTGCTTGTCACGACCACGCCGTCGTCCCGGCCGATCAGGTCGTCGTGCTCGATAGCGCCGGAGTGGGTGTGGAACTGGCGGCCGGGCTCGAGCAGGACGGTGTGGCGCCGCCCCTTGGGGTCGGTCAGCTGCACCCGGTCGCCCTTGGTGAAGGCGCCGCGGCGGTGCGCCGCACCGGTCGGCGGCCGGTTCACGAGCGGACCGCCGACCGGGCAGCGCCCGCTGGGTCGATGCGAGCGACCAGATCGACCATGGCGAGGATGCCGACCGGGCGGCCGCCCTGCGTCACCAGGTATTCGGACGCCGGTGTGCCCCGCACGGCTGCCAACAGATCCTCACCTTCCAGCTCAGCGTCGAGCACCATGCCGGGCTCGAGCGTTCGGCTCACCTCGTCCACGGTCATCCACGGCCGGCGATGCTCGGGCAGGGCGTCCACGGCCGACCCGTTCATGACCTTGAGCGGTGTCCCGTCGGAGCCGACGACAGCCACCGCGCTCGCGCCGAGCTCACGCGCCCGCCGCAGCGCCTCGGCGAGCGGCACGGCACCCTCCACCGGCAGCGTGCGACGCGCGAGCCGACCGGCGGATACCCCTGGCAGGCGCATGTGGATCTGAGCCTGCCGCAACAGCTGATACGCCCCAGCCGCGATGAACGCGCTCACACCGAGCAGGTAGACACCGCCGAAGTCGCTACCGGGGGCGAACAGGCCCCACAGCGCCAGCAGGACGGCGACCAGGAAACCGCCGTAGGCGCCGACCCGGATGCCTTGGAGCTTGTTCTTGGTGGCGCCCCAGACGGCGGCCACGACCAGCCGGCCTCCGTCCAAGGGCAGGCCGGGCGCGAGGTTCAACACGCAGAGGGCAAGATTGGTCACGGTAAGGTCAAGGATGACGACACCGGGCTGCGTACCGCTGTCCACCACCGTCAGCAGGGCAAAACCCACACCCGCGAGCAGACCGTTGGTGGCTGGACCCGCACCGGCCACCAGGAATTCACGGACCGGTGTCTGAGGCTCCGGCGATATCTCGGTGAACCCGGCGAATCCGTGCACGGTCACCGCCCGGACGCCGAGACCGAACCCCAGTGCCATGAGGCAATGGCCGAGCTCATGGATGACCAGCGAGGCGACGAATCCGGTCGCGGTAAGAGCGGCCAACAGATACAGGCGGCTGTCGGCGACATCCGGCAATCGGTCCCGATTGGGACCGATCAGCAGCCAGCAGATGATGACGGCGAACACGAGCGCCAACGGAGACAGGTACACCGGTACGCCGCGGACCCGCCCGATGAGCAGACCGGGTGCGTGACGGGGCTGGTCACCACCGCTGCCGTTGCCCGCGGCAGGGGGAGTGACACGATGGACCTGGTCCGGCTGATCGGCCATGTGTGCGATGCTACGGCCTCCCCCGGATAGCGGCTCCGCCGCGATCCGGGGACCCCGGGCTCTATGGCGGGCGGTTGTCCGGGGGGCGCGTCATCGCCGTTGGCGATGACGCTTGATCGGGTTGGTGGTGGTGGATAGCGGCTCCGCCGCGATCCGGGGACCCCGGGCTCTATGGCGGGCGGTTGTCCGGGGGGCGCGTCATCGCCGTTGGCGATGACGCTTGATCGGGTTGGTGGTGGTGGATAGCGGCTCCGCCGCGATCCGGGGACCCCGGGCTCTATGGCGGGCGGTTGTCCGGGGACCCCGGCTGAGCGGGCTGCCGCCCAAGGCGTCGGCGAGATTGTCGGAGCGGCGGCTTATGGTCCACAGCCATGAAGCCTTCCACGGGGGCTGCCGGCACATCCGGTGGGCAGACTCCGTCCCCATATGATCATTCTTCGCCGGATCAGGTCCGCGTCGTCGGTTCGCTTTCGCCCTCGCGGGCGGGTGACTTCATGAGCTGCCCGCTGCGTTACCGGTTTCGCGTGATCGACCGGCTGCCCGAACCCCCGAGCTCGGCCGCGGTGCGCGGAACGGTCGTCCACTCCGTGCTGGAACGGCTGTTCGATCATCCCCCTCCCGGTCGCACGATCACCACGGCCGAGGCGCTGCTGGAGCCGGCCTGGCGTGATCTGCTCACTCGGGAACCAGAACTCGCCGGCTTGTTCACGGACGACGCCGAGCGGGCGGTGTGGATGGATTCGGCCCGGGCGCTGCTGGCCGGGTACTTCAGCCTGGAGGATCCGGCCCGCCTGGCGCCGGCCGCCCGGGAGCTCTACATCGAGCACGTGCTCGATTCCGGAGTACGCCTGCACGGATATATCGACCGGCTCGACGAGGCGACGACCCCGGACGGGGTGGCGCTACGGGTCATCGACTACAAGACCGGGCGCGCGCCGGGGCAGGCGTTTGAGGGCTCGGCGTTGTTCCAGCTGAAGTTCTACGCCTACCTGGTCTGGCGGATCCGCGGCGTGGTCCCTCGTGAACTGCGGCTTTACTACCTGGCGGACCGCACCTGGCTGCGGGTCGCCCCCGATGAGGCGGACTTGCGGGCGACCGAACGGAAGATAGGCGCGCTGTGGTCGGCGATCAGCCGGGCACGCCATACAGGTGACTGGCGGGCAACCCCGAGCAGACTGTGCGATTGGTGTGATCACAAGTCCCGGTGCCCGGCGTTCGGTGGCACGCCACCACCGCTGCCCGCATCCGATAGCGAGGGCGGCGCGGGCGCCCATGAACCCGCGCCGACGGTGTCTGAGGCAGCTGGCTGACAGTGGGGGGACAGCGACGCTCGGCGGGGATTCACTGAAGTCCGCGGCAGGCGAATCTTCGGTTCTTCTGCCGTCTGCCGACAATGCGGATCCACCTCTGCCAGAGCAGCGGTGAAGCGGCTGACGGGACGGGCGGGCGCGGATGGGACAGTACCGGGGACGGCGGTATCGCGGTGGTATTGATGATCCATCGGACAGAATCTTGCGCATAATCGGCCAAAGGTGGCGTCACCGTGGCTTTCGAAGGGAGCTTTTTTCATGAGCCGAGCGGGCCGGGCTTCCGGCACTGATCCGTCCGCTCCTTCCGCCAGGCCGGTGGCCTCCTCGAATCCGGCCCACGGCGGGCTCGGTACGGGAACGGAGGTGGTTCCCGCGGCGCGGGCCGCCGGGCTGGTCAAGATCTATGGATCCGGGCAGACCGCGGTCACCGCGCTGCGTGACATCGATGTCTCTTTTCCCCGCGGGCGGTTCACCGCGATCATGGGGCCGTCCGGGTCGGGGAAATCGACTCTGATGCACTGCCTGGCAGGCCTTGACACCGTGACCCGAGGCCAGGTCTTCGTCGGTGATGTGGATCTGTCCCGGTTGTCGGACAAGCAGCTCACCCACCTTCGCCGTGACCGCATCGGCTTTGTGTTCCAGCAGTTCAACCTGCTGCCGACACTGACCGCCGCGGAGAACATCACGCTTCCCCTCGACATCGCGGGCCGCAGGCCCGACCAGGCATGGATGCGGCAGGTGATCGATGCGATCGGCCTCGCGCCACGCCTGGGACATCGCCCGTCCGAGTTGTCCGGCGGCCAGCAGCAGCGGGTCGCGTGCGCCCGCGCGCTGGTCACCCGGCCGGATATCATCTTCGCGGATGAGCCCACCGGCAATCTGGACTCCAGGTCCGGAGCTGAGGTGCTGTCGTTCCTCCAGCGTTCCGTGCGTGATCTCAAGCAGACCGTCGTGATGGTCACCCACGATCCCACCGCGGCTTCCTTCGCCGACGAGGTTGTCTTCCTCGCTGACGGAAAACTTGTCGACTCGATGCCGGACCCGACCGCCGAAAGCGTTCTTGAGCGGATGAAACGCCTCGACCAGCTCCAGCAGAAGGCCGATATGGGGGAGGATGGCCGGGCGGACCAAGCTGTGGACCAGGCCGCGGGGCAGGCCTGGCCGGATGGGGAACCGGCGGCCCTGGACGGAAGTACCGGCCACGGACCAGCGGGCAGGGCCTGAACAATGTTGCGTACCACCCTTAAGATCCTGCTGGCCCGCAAGCTCCGATTGATGTTGTCCGCCCTTGCGGTCGTGGCTGGGGTCAGTTTCGTCACCGGCACGCTGGTGCTCACCGACACCCTCAACCACACCTTCGACACGCTGTTCGCCAACGTCACCAAGAACATCAGCGTGTCGGTTCGGACGATCAACGCAGTGGACGATGATTCCGCTGGGAACAGCCCCAACCGGCCCGTTCCCAGCTCCCTACTGGAAGTGATCAAAGGCGTGCCGGGTGTCCGGGCGGCCATCGGCGATGTTGACGGAACAGCCGTGTTTGTCAACCCCCGCACCGGCAAGGTCCGTGATACCGGCGGCGCGCCTGGGATCGGCACCAGCTGGGATGGTGGCACGCCGCTGTCCGCGGTCGACATCGCCTCGGGCCGGGAGCCGCACGGCCAGGAGATCGTCGTGGACAAGGGCAGCGCGGACAAGGCGGGGCTGGTGATCGGCGACCAGGTGACGGTGCTGACCAAGGGCACGCCCGCCGTCTACACCCTGGTCGGGACGTTTCGGGTGTCCGGGCAGGACAGCGTCGGCGGTGCTACGGTGATCGCCTTCGACACCCCCACCGCGCAGCGCGTGCTGCTGGCTCCGGACGAGTTCACCTCGATCAGAGTCGCCGCCGTCGCCGGGCTGTCCCAGACCGAGCTTCGCGATCGGATCGCCAGGGTCCTGCCCGCGGGCGTCGAGGCGATCACGGGCAAACAGCTCGCCGATGAGAACGCGAACGCGGTACAAAAAGCCGTCGGCGGTTTCTCCACGTTTTTGCTGGTGTTCGCGGGAATCTCGGTTTTCGTGGGTGCCTTCATCATTTTCAATACCTTCACGATGCTGGTGGCCCAACGGGTCCGGGAGCTTGCGTTGCTGCGGGCGCTGGGCGCAAACCGGCGCCAGGTACGGCTTTCGGTCCAGTTTGAGGCGGGCGTCGTCGGGTTCGTCGGCGCGACTGCCGGGCTGCTGCTCGGTGCGGTGCTGGCCCTTCTGCTGCGAGTGGCGATCGCGGCGTTCGGGGTGTCGCTGCCCAGCGGAGGGCTGGTTTTCCGGCCCCGAACAGTGATCGTCGCCTATGCTGTCGGAATTGTCGTCACGGCGGTCGCCGCCTTCATTCCCGCGCGTAAAGCCGCGTCGGTCCCGCCGGTGGCCGCGATGCGCGAGACCTTCGTCCTGCCCACGCGTTCCCTGCGTATCCGTGGCATGGCTGGGTGCGCCCTGAGCGGGATCGGCGCGCTTCTTCTCGTATACGGGCTGACCGCTGTCACCGGGAAGTCCGGGGCCGCGCTGGTCGGCATCGGTGCTGGATTGTGCTTCCTCGGTATCGCCACCCTCTCTCCGCTGCTTGCCAGGCCCATCACCAGGTTCATCGGCGCTCCCCTCCCCCTTGTGTTCGGTGCTACCGGCCGCCTCGGCCGCGAGAACGCGATGCGTAACCCGCGCCGCAGCGCCTCGACGGCATCCGCGCTGATGATCGGCCTTGCGCTGGTCAGCGCTTTCTCGGTACTCGGCGCATCTATCAAGTATTCAGTCAAAGAAACGGTCAGTAACAGTCTCGGTGCGGACTTCTACCTGGCTGGTTCGGGCTTCGGCCAGGGGTTCAGCCCCGAGATAGCCCGTTCCCTGCGGGGCAGGCCGGGTATCGACCTGGTCACGGGGCTGCGGTCGGACATCGCTGACATCAAGGGGAAGAAGGCGACGCTCCTGGCGGGTGACCCGGTCGCCCTGCCGCAGCTGCTCGCGTTGCACCAGGTGACCGGGGATCTCACCAAGCTTGGCAACGGGACCATCATCATGGATAGTGACACCGTGACAGCTGACGGGTTCGCCGTCGGTCAGCAGGTTCCGGTACTTTTCCCGGATGGCCCGACCATGCTCACCCTCGCCGGGACGTACCAGAAAAGCCAGGTAGCTGGCAAGTACCTCGTCTCCCTGAGTGAGTTCAGCCGACACTACAATTCCGACCTCGACATGTTCGTCATGGTCAGGATTGCTTCGGACGCGAAAATCGACCAGGTGAGGAATGAAATCAGCTCCGTTACTCGGTCGTATCCCAACGTGCAGGTGCGTGACCAGTCCGAGTTCGTCCGGCAGCAGGAGAAGCAGGTCGACCAGTTGCTGGGCTTCGTCTACGTCCTGCTGGCGCTAGCCGTCGTGATAGCGCTGTTCGGGATCGTCAACACGTTGGCTCTCTCCGTCATCGAACGGACCCGGGAGATCGGGCTGTTGCGCGCCGTCGGCATGAGCAGACGCCAGCTACGCAGGATGGTACGGCTCGAGGCGGTGGTGATCGCCGTGTTCGGAGCGGTGCTCGGGGTCGCCGTCGGTAGTTTCTTCGGCTGGGCGCTGACCCTTGCCCTCAAGGATCAGGGTATCAACGCGTTCGCCTACCCGCTGGGGACGATCGTCACCGTCGTGATCATAGGCGGTCTGCTCGGCGTCCTCGCGGCCATCTTCCCAGCCCGCCGGGCCGCGAAGATGGACATCCTGCGGGCAATCGCGACGACTTAGCGCGCCCGAGGATGGGACTGTCCGGCTGTGTCATCGCGCCACTGGGGCGGCGCGATGACACAGACAGGATCCCACGGGTTGCCCGACATGCATGACGTCATAGGGCAGCCTGCGGCCAGGACGCTTCTACACGGGCGTGTCGCCGGCTGCCATGCGTTCCTTCAGTTTCCGCACTCCACCCGTCAGATGATGTTCGACGAAACGTCCGACGAGATAGTCGATATGGTAGATATAGGGTACCGGTTTGACGAACATCTCCTTGCCTAGGAGCAGCGCGAAGGCGGACGTCGTACTGAGCGTCGTGGCCAGCAGGCACGCACTGCTGACCGCGGCACCTGTCTGGGCCTCGAAGTCGATGACGGAGTTTTTCAGGTAGCTGTCCTGAAGTGCCAGCGGCGCGATCCCCAGACCAAAGTTTGTGATTTTTTCTTGCTCGCTCAGGTCCGGAGTGAGGTCGAAGAAATCAGCGAAGCCCATGCCCTCGGGGTCGAAGTAGTGGTGTGTCGCGCCGTAGCCTACTGGGCCGGACATGACTACCGGGATCGATCGTTCTCGGGCGCCGCCGTAGACCATGATCCGTGGCTCGATGACGAAATAGTCCAAGGCATCGCAGACGACGTCGACACCGTCGAGGAACTCGTCGACCGTCTTCTTGGAAATGCCCTCGATCTTCCGGATCCGTAGTTCCGGGTTGATGGACAGGAGACGTTCCTCAAGCACGTCCGCCTTACGTGCTCCCACCGTGTGCACGGTGGCGCCGAACTGGCGGCTGAAATTCTCCGGGCCGAAGGTGTCGAAATCGGCGATGTGCACCCCGCCGACCCCCATGCGTACCAGCGTCTCGGCATGGGTATAACCGACACCGCCACAGCCCGGCACCGCGATTGTCTTCGTGGCCAGGGTCTTCAGTTCGGTCTCGTCGATGATTCCCAGCATCCGGCTGAACAGGACGTCACGCGCATAGGGGTTCGCCGTGGCGGTCGGATCGGTCATGATCTCGGCCTTATCATCAGGTGAAGGTTGTGGACAGTTGTGTTCGGGACGCGCTTGTCAAGGCCGCCGGGTGGAGTGTCGTTGCCTGACGTGGCGGGTACGGCACCGGGTCCGCGGCGCCGTATGCACGGATCAACGAGTATCCGCAAGGTAGCTCAGAACGTCCTGTTCCCTGCCCACAGTGGGGCCGCGGACTTGGTTGTGTTGCTTGCCAGTGGCAAGGCCGTGGGCTTGGTGAGGTCCAGGACGAAGTGGAGCCCGACGTTTTCGAAGCCAGCACGATGCCCGAATTTCTGCCCTCTTTCGTTGGCGATGAAGGAGTCGAAACAGGCCGTTTCGCAGTTCTCGTCGCGGGCCAGCTGCAGGAGGTGGTCGAGCAGCGCTCTGCCGACCCCCAGCGAACGCTGTGATTTGTGAGTCACGAAGTGATCAAGGTACATGTAACGCCCGCACCAGAAGCGGGTCTGTATCCAGTAGCCCCCGAGCGCGGTCGGCATACCGTCAACGAGCACCACTGTGCAGTGCCACCCGGCGGAGGAAATAGTGCTGAAGCGCTTACGTAAGACCGCCTCGGACACCGTCGGGTAGAGTTCGACGAGAAATTCGATGACCAGGTCCTCATCATCGTGTGTCAGATCCTGGAATTTTATCTCCATATTTGTCATCCCGTCAGTGGAATTTTGCCGTCTTCCATGTGGGTAAAAATTGCTATCAGGACATCCCGATGCCCTTCGGTTGGCGGCGAGATGCTGTTGATAGGCGTAACGGCGTGCAGGGTCGTTTTGTCGTTGTTGAACAAAAATCCGCCCGCTCCGTCGAGTGCTAGTTCCAGGAGCTTTCTGTGATCACTGTCGTGGTAGAGGACGCTGACGCCTCCCACCACCTGGTGGCGTTCGACCATAACCGTCAGGACATAGTCGACACCGTCATGGTGGGCGCCTTCTGGCGTTGGCTTACCGATGAGTCCGGGGCCGCAGATGATCCGGTTCTGGAAGACCTGGGCGAACCAGGCCGGGTGACCTGTCAATGCCTGCAGCTCGCCGCAGGCCCAGCGGAGCGCCGTACGAAGCACTGGGCTGCTGGCTGTTACGGCTTGCATGGGCGCGAAAAGCCGTTCAATCCCGCCGTTAAGATAGTTCGTCGTCGTGGTCTGTGTGTAGGCGCGGTGCGGCAGCAGCTCGACGGTGCCGCTGGCCGGAACGAGGTGGAACTCGGCGTATCGACGCTGCCGGTAGCGGCCGTGGTCGGCCATGTACCGGTCGAAGGGCAGGTCGTTCCAGGACTGTGCGAAGGAGTCCCAGGGCGACCCCGGCGTGGCGGTGACCCCGAGCTCGGCGGCGATACTGCCATGCGCGTAACCGACCGTACCCAGCTCTCGGGTGACAGAGCGGACCGGTCCCATTATTGTGGCCTCCTTGGTGGGTCTGCGAGGACATGAGGCAGGGCTGGGGCGCCGGCGTCGTCGAAACGCCGTACCATGCCGTCGTACTCGCTCTTCTTCTTCCACTCCGGGTCCGGCGGCTGATAGTTCTCCCGCGGGCAGTGCTTCGAATGTTGCCCGGTCACACGGTCGTGCAGGTACCGCGGACAATTCTCGAAGATATTCCGTACACGGACTTCGACGACCGCTTCCGCGCCGATGAACTCACTGGTCCGCGCCGGGTCGGTGTGGACGCTGGCAGCACCGTTGATACGTAGCTTCACCGGCCTTCCGGGGTCGATGAACAACAGTCCCACCGCCGGGTTGGCCCGGATGTTGCCGAGGCTGCGGAACATTCCGTTGCCGTCGTAGCTAGGAAAGCAGAAGGTGTGCGGGCCGGTTACCCGCACGAAACCAGGAAATCCTCCCTTGTACGAGCAGTCCGGCCGCCCGTCGGCATCGGCGGTGGCCAGGTAGAAGCAGTCCGCCGCCTCGATGATCGATACATCCTGTGTGGAGAGGGCGGGTGCCACGTACCGGTCGGCGATGTGCTGGGCGAGCCGTTCGGTGCCGAACTCGCGCTGCAGTTCGAGGGAGCCGGCGTGGTAGAAAGCTGGTTCCCTCGGCGCCTGCTGAGACTGACGGCGGCGAAGCGACAGGCTGTGCAGGAACTTCTGGTAGAAGACTGGGTAACTGGTGAGCACATATGTCCCGTGGGCTTGGACGAGTGGATGCCGCGGCGACAGTTTCTGTAACGGCACCAGCATCGCCAGATGATGCTCGACATGTAGGTTGTTGCTGTTGGTGAACCAGCGGGAAAAGCGGCTGCCTGTAATCGAACGAGTGTTGCGTAGAATATTCCTGGAATCGCTGTCACAGTAAATGTGTTCAGGCAGCTCAATGAGGAAATGAAGCGGGGTGGCAAGGAGGAACGGTAGCAGCCACAGCCGTAGGACCAGCTGGCCACCGCCGAGCGCCACGGCGATGACGAGGATAGCGAGGAAAGCACCGATAATACGGTACTCGGCCGTGACATAGCGGTGCGTCTTTGGGCTGATCTGACCCCCGGAATATCTCCATTCTCCCTTGAGTGACTGCCCTGTGGAACGCGCTACGGACACTACCCGGCCATAGTTGAGGAGTTCACGGAGAAATGATGAAAATGTCATGTGCTGTCGGGTGTCGAAATCGAAGAACGCGGTGTCGGCGGCCGTGCCTATATTCTTGTGGTGCTGGAGGTGGCGCACCCGGTAGTGACTGAAGGAGACCAGGAAGGGCAGGCTCATGGCCATGCCGACCGGGCGGTGCGGACGGGCCGACCGGAACGCGCTGTGGTGCAGGCACTGGTGCGCCAGCTCGACCCAGTGGACCATCATCGCCGCGAGCAGCAGCACGCCGGCCATGGCTGGGAGAACAGAGGACCGCAGCGCCAGCCAGCCGCCGATTGAGGTGAGTATGCCTGCGACGCAGATGCGCCCCAGAAAGGTCATCTCGTCCTGCCGGGTGACGAGGGTGCGGGCCAGCAGCGCCGCCGGAACATCGTGTTCACTCATGACAGGCTTTTGATGATCGTTCGCAGCCGGCGCATCCTCATTAAGATCATTTGATAATAGGCGTCCGCCACATCGACACGGATACATACGCCGAGACAGATCTCCCGAAGGACCGCCGGTGACGTGCCGGCGAGCGCCAGAAGCACGTTCTCAAGCCATTCTTTCCCGTGGTCCGCGTCGACATGGATGTGCAGGCGCTGGTATTCGATGGCCGTATCCGGCACGCCGGCCCGAGCACAACCGCGGACCATGGCCTCGAAGCGCGGCGACGCGCTCTGTTCCAGCACTCCCATCGCGCCCAGGCCACGCGGGGTGAGATGGCGGTGGATGCCATAGGACATCAGCAGGCAGGCGTTCTCGTAGATTTCGGCGCACTCCAGATCGTCGATGCCGGCGCCGTGGGCGGCAAGCAGGCTCGACATGTAGGCGCTGGAAGAGGCGAACAGGCGTGTGTGGACCTGGCTCGGATCGCCGCGTCCCATCTCGTCCCAGTAGTTCTCCGCGATGGTCATCTTTGCCGCGCCTGAAAGACCTACCTGGGCCAAGGCGACCAGATCGTCGAATCTGCCGTCGACCAGCTCCTCGGCCGCTACGAAAAGCGCGATTTCGGGCAGGCTGGCCTCATGCTCGAGGTAGTGGCAGAAGTCGGGCTGCTCGTGGTTCCTGGCGGTGGTGAGAAACCACTCCTGGAACTCGTCGACCGAGCGGGGTAACCTCGCCAGGTCCACCCGCGACTCACGCGAGGTGTGCCAGGCCCGTTCGATCTCCCGAATCTGTGGATCGGTGTTGAGGCACGGGACGCGCTCGAAGTCCTGCGCGCCGGCGAGGTAAGCCGTGTAGTAGGCATGCAGATGCCGTAGTACGTCCAGCTGGCTGGCAGGATCACCGTCACCAGCCGTCGGGAATGCACGTTCGATGACATCGGGCCGGGCTAGCGGCGCGGTCAGGGTGTGTCGGGGAAATGCTGAGCCAATTAGCATAAAAAATGTCATTCCGATCCGCGTTGATCGAGCACAGAGACAGACGCGGTTCACCTCCTTGGCGCGGCACGCCGGATGATGCGCGCCTGTTCGACGCTCTTCCTTTGCTGAGGCAGTGGACGCCGGCCCACTACGTCCCTGTCGTGCCTATCCATAGTGGAAGAAAATCGTCTCAGACGCATCAGAAACCCGTGACCAGCGGCATTACCATCAGCCCGCTGGCAGACAACCGTGCCAGCGGGCTGATGGGGCGCGGGTTTTCCCGGCGGCTGTCGACCGCATCCCGTGGCGGGAACGCGGACGTGGGCACGCCGGGGTGGCCGGTTGGCGGTACGGAGGTGGCTCGGGGCTCTTGGCTGAAAAATCAGTATAAGAATATTCTTATATAAGAAAAAGTGTGCGAATAAAAATCGCGTTACGACTCGGACGCCTGCCACGCGAGGGGCACCTGCCAGGTCAGCGTGCTTCCGGTGCCGTTGTTCCCCGGCCCGAACTCCATCCGGCCACCGAGGCCAAGCGCCCGTTGGCACAGGTTCGCGAGACCGCCAGTGCGGGCTGCCCTGCCCGGTCCGCGTCCGTCGTCGTGGACCTCGACCAGGACGTCATCGCTGCTGACGCTCACCCGGACGGCGATGTGGTCGGCCTGCGCATGGCGGGCGATGTTGGCGAGCGCCTCGCGCAGCGCGGCCAGCAGATGCTGATGTATCGGCCTGGGCACGCCGTCATCGATCGGTCCCTCCAGGCGGACGATGGGCGTCAGGCCCAGGTAGGCCTCCGCCTGTGTGACGATCCGCTGAACTTCGGCCCGCAGGTCACCGATGTGTGTGCTCAGCGGACTCAGCGCGAAGATGGTACGGCGGATCTCGTCGATCGTTTGATCCAGCTCCTCGACCGCCCCGCTCAGGCGCACGCCCGGTTCACCCGCGACAGCCCTCCCGACCGCCTGAAGCTGCAGCCCGGTCGCGAACAGCCGTTGGATGACGACATCGTGCAGATCTCGGGCGATACGGTGACGGTCCTCGTAGACCGCGAGTCTCTCCCGATCGTTCTGAGCGCGGGACAACTCGACGGCCAGCGCGAGCATGTTCGCCGCGGCCTGGACGAAGTGCACTTCGTCCAGCATGAACCGCCGTGGCGTGCTGCTGTGGACGGCCAGCACCCCGAACGCGCGCCCGACCGGGCCGATACGAGCCCCGACGGTGGCACGGCAGCCATCCATCCACGGCCACTGCCCGTCTTCGCTGTTCACGCGGGTCGTGGGATCCGACTTGTCGATCAGCAATGGCTGATCCCCGCTGAGGATCTGGCCAAGCAGTGATGTCGGGGCAGCTGGCAATGAGCCGAGGGATCGCGCGCCCGCTGGCCGGCCGAGGGATACCCGGGCGGTCATCCTGGCTTCGCCGTCCGCGGCCTCCTCGGTTTCGAGGAGATCGCACAGCGTGACATCCAGGGTCGACGTGACCAGTTCGCCGGCCTTGACGAGCAGGGCCGGCAGATCGAGACCGGACAGCGCGTGCTGACCCAGCAGAGCCAGACCCGCCTGGTGGCGCTCAGCCCTGCGCAGGTCGCTGACGTCCGAGAAGATGACTGCCAGCGCGATCTTCTCCTGATAGGAGAACGGGATCACTGACAGCCGCAGTGACCGGCCTGTTCCAGCACCGTGGATCAGGTCGAAGTCACCGAGTTGAGGCATGCTGGTTTGCAGCGCGACCGCAACCATCCCCCAGTCGCCCCCCAGCGTCTGCCCCTTGTTGTCGCTCGGCCGCAGGAGGTCAACGAGCTGCTGGAGCGGGTCGCCGCAATCCTGCGGGACACCAAGAAGCTGGTTGACCACCAGGGAGCTGCGCGCTATCCGCAGGGTATGATCATAGATGATCACCCCTACCGGCACCCCGTCGAGCCGGAGATTCTGGGAGACCAGCTCCAGCATGGCATTGTGCTCACCGATCGCCACCGAGCCGGCTCGAGCGCCGGTGGTGTCTATGATCGTCCCGACGTTGCCGATCACTTCGCCGTCGGGGCCGCGCTGAACGCTGGCCCGTATCTGCACCCACCGGTAGCTTCCGTCCCGGGTGCGGTACCGGGTCTCATGATGGCAGTGATCGGCTCCGCCCTCGACCACCGCCATGAACAGCGCGATGGTGTGCTCCACTTCGTCTGGATGGACGTACTCCAGGAAACCGGTGCCGAGGCTGGCCTCGATCTCGAACCCGGTCAGCGTCGTCCAGGCCTGATTGAGGTAGGTCCAGCGGCCCTGCGCGTCGGTCCGGAACACAACCTCACTCAAGGTGTCCAACAGCGGAGGAGCCGTGGCCTGTTCGGTGGTGTGGCCCTGACCGATCGCGGCTCCGCCACGGTCACCTATGTCACCCGCCTCCGCGGAGTGATTCGATCCGGACTGATTTAAGACAGACACTGCGCAACACCGTCCCCCATGTCATACGGACCTCTACACGGATTCTCCGACATCCGCGCAACTGCGTGTCCCACCCCCGTGCACCAGGTGTCGCAACCAGCCAGGCAGCGCAATCAGCCCAGAGCGGCGGGGTCAGCCGTGATGGACGGCGCAGTAGGAATCGCGGCTGGTGCTGCTGGTCAGGGGCGGATGGTACGCGTAGGTCGCCTTGACGGTGGCGGCTGTCGTCGCCGCCGTGGCCTCGATCTGATTGGCCACGGTTGCCCAGTCCTGCGGAGTCTGCGCTCTGACGAGCCGCTCGGCGTTCGTCCACGCGGACTCTCGCCATGTCTCCAGAATCTGCATGAGCGCCGTCCAGCTGATCCCGAGCGGAGTGGACAGATCGTTGGTCGACGGGTCGAACCGGGCCGCCAGTTCGTCCAGCAGCGGTTCCACGACCTGGTTGAGGAAGACGTTGACCTTGTCATGATCTGGTTTGCGGCTCGCGCCATCCGGCGTGACCAGGCCCAGCGCGGCCAGTACATATGGCAGATCGCGGTTGACATGGGCGTTCATGCCAAGAAGAAGGTCACCGGCACCGGACACCGCGGAGGTGTCCGCGGCATCGAAGGCGATCTGCCACGCGCGTGGCACCTGTGCGATGTCGCCGCGGGCCCAGGCGTCGTAGGCGTCGAAGTACTCCCCCGCGAACATTGTGTCCTCGGTGGTCACATAGGCGACGTCGGCGAAGAATCCGGGCTGGGCCGCGGCTCGCCGGTATTCCTCGGTCGTACGCAGATAGGCAAGCGAGAAGACGGCGCTGTGGGCGCATCCGGCGGCCAGCGGCGTGAATCGATTAATCATATTGCTTATTGTGGTGTCGACGCAGCTGAGGCTGCCATCCGCGCAGGCGGTCGGGTGCGGCGATGTGTAGGGGATCGGAAGCGCTGGCAGCAGTGCCGGCGTGTTGACAAGAATTGGTGCGGAACCGCTTATGTCCACCGGCCCCACCGTCAAGGCCGCGGCGGGCCGGGCGGCTGGCAGTATGGTCGCGACCAGGGCGAGCGGGAGCAGCCCGATCGTGAATATCGCGAGGGCGAGCGCGCGGAAACCGGTCGCCATATCCGTTAAGCGAGGTGAGGACAGCATAGATCAAGTATAGGGTTATTTGTCCATAAAAAGTCGTGATTTTCCAGCTGGCGGCGCGACCAGCCCGCCGAGCAGGCCCACGGTGACTTCGTGCAGACTCGACAGCACGGTCGACCGGGCGGTGACCACTGACGGCGCGGTCATCGGGAACGACGGGACGAGAACGGTCGCGCAGCCCGCGTCGATGCCGGCACGGGCGCCGGCCTCGCTGTCCTCGAGGACCACACAGCGGTGTGGTGCCACGCCCAGCAGCCCGGCCGCCGTCAGGTACGGCTCGGGATGCGGCTTGCGCAGGCTCACCTCGTCCCCGGCGACCGTCACCGCGAACCGGTCCAGGCCGATCACGGCGAGGACGGGATCCATCAGCACGCGGAACGACGACGACACCAGCGCGGTCGGGATCCCCGCGCCAGCCAGCGTGTCCAGCAGCGCGATGGAACCCGGCATCGGGACGATCCGGTCGGGCTCACCAAGCAGCTCGGCGGTCCGCTCGATCAGGAAGCGGGCGGCCGCGTGCGGGTCGGCGTCGGGCACTCCGAGCATCGACAGCATCAGCGGCAGGGCGGTGTCGACGCCGTGCCCGATCATCGCGGCCTTGATCTCGGGGGTGAACCGGGCGCCGAGGCGTTCCGCCAGCTCGTGCTCGGCCACCGTCCACAGTGGCTCGGTGTCGACCAGCAGGCCGTCCATGTCGAACAGGACGGCCGCAACACCATCGTCAACGTTCATCTGATCTGAATATCAGGTCGTGTCAGGCCGTGTCAGGCCGCGAAGTACTTTGCCTCGGGATGGTGCGCGATGATCGCGGAGGTGGACTGTTCCGGCACGAGCTGGAACTCCTCGGACAGCGCCACGCCGACCCGTCCCGGCCGCAGCAGCTCGAACACCCCGGCCTGCTGCTCCAGGTCGGGGCAGGCCGGGTAGCCGAAGGAGTAGCGGGACCCGCGGTAGCCCTGCCGGAAGACGGCGGCCAGCTCGCCCGCGTCGGCGGCACCGGTGGGTGTGCCATCCGGCAGCAGCAGCTCGGCCCGGACCCGCTTGTGCCAGTACTCGGTCAGCGCCTCGGTGAGCTGGACCGAGAGCCCGTGCAGCTCCAGGTACTCGCGGTAGGAGTTGGCGGCGAACAGCTCGGCCGCGACCTCACTGATCCGTCTCCCCATCGTCACAATCATGAACGGGACGACGTCCACCTCGCCGGACTCCTCCGGCCGGTAGAAGTCAGCCAGGCACAACCGGCGGTCCCGACGCTGGCGAGGGAAGGCGAAACGGGCCCGCTCCGTACCGTCGCCGGACAGGACGATCAGGTCTTCACCCTTGCTGACGCACGGGAAATAGCCGTACACGACGGCGGCCTCCAGCATCCGCTCGGAGGCGATGCGGTCCAGCCACATCCGCAGCCGAGGACGTCCCTCGGTCTCCACCAGCTCCTCGTAGGACGCTCCTTCGCCGCCACGGGTGCCGCGCAGCCCCCACTGGCCGAGGAAGGTCGCCCGCTCGTCCAGGAAGGAGGCGTAGTCGGCCAGCGGGATGCCCCTGACGATCCGGTCCCCCCAGAACGGCGGCACCGGTATGGGGTTGTCGGTGGCCACGTCCGAGCGGGGCGGCAGCTCGGCCACGGGCTCTCCCCCGCGGGCCGCGGCCCGCGTGGCCTTGATCCGTTCGGTGCGCTCCCGGCGGGCGCGGCGGTGCGCCAGGTGCGGGTCGTCCGCGAGTGGCGGCGCCTCGCCCCGTTTGGCCGCCATGATCGTGTCCATGAGGGCCAGTCCCTCGAAGGCGTCCCGGGCGTAACGGACGTCGCCCTCGTACAGCTGGGCCAGGTCCGCCTCGACGTAGGCACGGGTGAGCGCGGCACCACCGAGCAGCACCGGCCAGGTGGCCGCCACCCCGCGGGCGTTCATCTCCGCGAGGTTCTCCTTCATGACCACGGTTGACTTCACCAACAGCCCGGACATGCCGATGGCGTCGGCGGCGTGCTCCGCCGCCGCGTCCAGGATCGCGCTGATCGGCTGTTTGATCCCGAGATTAATCACGGTGTAACCGTTGTTCGACAGGATGATGTCCACCAGGTTCTTGCCGATGTCGTGGACGTCGCCCTTGACCGTGGCCAGTACCAGCGTGCCCTTGCCGCGGCTGTCGGTCTTCTCCATGTGCGGCTCGAGGTGGGCGACCGCGGCCTTCATGACCTCCGCGGACTGCAGGACGAACGGCAGCTGCATCTGACCGGAGCCGAACAGGTCGCCGACGACCTTCATGCCGTCGAGCAGGGTGTCATTGATGATCGCCAATGGGTCGCGCGACCGCATCGCCTCGTCGAGATCGGCTTCCAGGCCGGTCCGCTCACCATCGATGATCCGCTGCTTGAGCCGCTCGTCCAGCGGCAGGGCGGCCAGTTCCTCGGCCCGGCTCGGCCCGTCTCCGCCGCTGTCGACACCGGCGAACAGGTCCAGAAAGCTGGTCAGCGGGTTGTAGCCGTCCCGACGCCGGTCGTAGACCAGATCGAGCGCGACCGCACGCTGCTCATCCGGGATGCGTGACATCGGCAGGATCTTTGAGGCGTGCACGATCGCCGCGTCCAGCCCGGCGTCGACGCACTCGGCCAGGAACACCGAGTTGAGCACCACCCGGGCGGCCGGCTTCAGACCGAAGGAGATGTTGGACAGCCCGAGGATGGTTTGCACGTCGGGGTGGCGCCGTTTGATCTCGCGGATCGCGTCGATGGTGGCGACTCCGTCACCGCGTGACTCCTCCTGCCCAGTGCCGAGGGTGAAGGTCAACGCGTCGATGAGGATGTCGGACTCGCGCATCCCCCACTGCCCGGTCAGGTAGGTGATCAGACGTTCGGCCACCCGCACCTTCCACTCGACCGTGCGGGCCTGGCCCTCCTCGTCGATACACAGCGCCACAACGGCCGCGCCGTGTTCGCGAATGATCGGCATGACGGTGGCGATGCGGGACCCTGGCCCCGCGCCGTCCTCGAAGTTGACCGAGTTCACTACCGAGCGCCCGCCGAGGCATTCCAGCCCCGCCTCGATAACCGCGGGCTCGGTGGAGTCGAGCATCACCGGCAGTGTGGATGCGGTGGCGTAGCGGCCGGCGACCTCCCGCATGTCGATGCTGCCGTCCCTGCCGACGTAGTCGACACAGACGTCGATCATGTGTGCGCCCTCGCGGATGGCGGTGCGGGCGATCTCGATGATGTCGTCCCATCGGCCGTCGATCAACGCCTCGCGGAAGGCCCTGGAACCGTTGGTGTTGGTGCGTTCGCCCACCATCAGCACCGAGGTGTCCTGGCGCAGTGGCACAGCCTGGTACAGCGATGCCGCGGCGGCTTCAGGGGCTGGCCGCCGTGGGGCCACGCCCCGGCCGGAGAGCCGCTCGACGACCTGGCGCAGGTGTTCGGGCGTGGTCCCGCAGCAGCCGCCGACCAGCACGGCGCCGTAGTCACGGGTGAAGGTGTCCAGCGCGTCCGCGAGCTCGGCCGGGGCCAGCGGGTAGGTGGCGCCGTCGCGGCCGAGCACCGGCAGACCGGCGTTCGGCATGACCGAGAGCCCGGCCCGGGCGTGCTGGGCCAGGTGACGCAGGTGTTCGCTCATCTCGGCCGGCCCGGTCGCGCAGTTCAGACCGATCAGGTCGATGCCGAGCGGCTCAAGCGCCGTGAGCGCGGCGGCGATCTCTGAACCGAGCAGCATCGTCCCGGTCAGTTCCACGGTGACCTGCGCGATGAGGGCGACCTGCCGGCCGGCGGCGGCCATCGCGCGGCGCGCCCCGATGATCGCCGCTTTTGCCTGCAGGAGGTCCTGCGCGGTCTCCACCAGGACGGCGTCGACGCCCCCCGCGAGTAACCCGGCGACCTGCCGCTGATAGGCGTCCCGCAGCGGTGGGAACGTGATGTGTCCCAGCGTGGGCAGCTTCGTCCCAGGGCCCACCGAGCCGAGGACGAACCGGGGATGGCCGGCCGTGCTCCAGAAGTCGGCGGCTTCACGGGCGATCCGGGCGCCGGTCTCGGCCAGTTCCCCGATACGGTCAGCGATGCCGTACTCTCCGAGATTGGCGAGGTTAGCTCCGAACGTGTTCGTCTCGACTGCGTCACACCCGACAGCGAAGTAGGCGTCGTGTACTGCCCGCACCACATCTGGACGGGTCACGTTCAGAATCTCGTTACAGCCCTCGTGGTTCTCGAAATCGTCGAGGCTGAGATCAGCGGCCTGCAGCATCGTTCCCATGGCGCCGTCAGCTACCAGCACACGCTCAGCCAAGGCGGACAGCAGGTCTTCTCGCACCGGGAAAGCGTACCGGTAGTGCCCGTGCCGATCGCGCTGGTGACTCATGGCCATCATCGGGTTTGTCCGGATTACCAGCCATGTGGCCGGCGCGGTCGCGGCCTGTCGCCCGGCGGGGCGAGGCGGGCCGGGCCGGGCAGCGGGTATTGCTGGGACAGCGGGTCGCAAGGAACCACCGGCACGTACCAACGTAGGACGTACCGTTGCACTGTCACGGGGGCAGTGGGCCGCCGCGGGGCGGCAGGAGGTGGCAGGTGATCGAGTTCTCCGGTGTCGGGCAGCTAAGGTCGCCGATCGTAGTGGCTGCCTTCGAGGGGTGGAACGATGCCGCGGACGCGTCGTCCGCGGCTGTCGAACATCTGGAATCGGCATTCGACGCGACGGTGATCGGTGCCATTGATCCGGATGACTACTATGACTTCCAGGTCAACCGTCCCACGGTGAGTGGGATCGACGGCGCGTCGCGCAAGATCTCCTGGCCGACGACACGCCTGTCGGTCGCCCGTCTCGACCGTGGTGACAACGATCTGGTCCTGATCCGTGGTCTCGAGCCGAACATGCGCTGGCGGGGTTTCACCGAGGAGCTGATCGAGGCGGTCCACGCGCTCGGCAGCGAGATGGTGATCAGTCTCGGCGCGTTGCTCGCGGATTCTCCGCACACCCGCCCGGTGCCGATCAGCGGCACCGCCGGGGACCCGGCCACCGCTGCCCGTCTCCGGCTGGAGCCGTCGAAGTACGAAGGCGCCACGGGCATCGTCGGGGTGTTCGCGGAGGCATGTGCCCGCGCTGAGCTCGCGTCGGTGTCCTTCTGGGCCGCTGTCCCCCATTACGTGGCGAACCCGCCGTGCCCGAAGGCGACGCTGGCCCTGCTACGGCGGGTCGAGGACCTGCTGGACATGGAGATCCCTCTGGGTGACCTGGCCGAGCGGGCCCGGGCGTGGGAACGCCAGGTGGATGAGCTCGCCGCGGGCGACAGCGAGGTTGCCGAATACGTCCGCGCGCTGGAGTCGAGGGAGCCCGAGACCGAGCTGCCGGAAGCCAGCGGGGACGCGATCGCCCGTGAGTTCGAACGGTACCTGCGGCGGCGGGGCCAGTGACTACTCCTCGACGATCTCAGCATCGATGATGTCGTCTTCGCCGCGGTACGCCGGCCGGGTGCTACTCGCTGTGGTTGATGCCCGGATGAAGAAGCTGGCTCCGGCACCGCCCCCGGCCGCCTCCGGTGCCGAGCCGCCGGCCGGATGCTTATGCGCCACGGGTTCATGGGCGCTATGACTGTACGTCACGCCTTGGTCCGCGCTGTGCACCTCCGTGGGCATATATGCTCCGGGTTGCTCGGACGGCTGCGCGGGCCCGGTAGCGGCCGTCGTCCCGGCGCGAGCCAGGTCCATGACCGCACGGTCGATCTCACCGGAGCCCATCAGGCTCCGCACGCGCAGCAGCGCGCCGAGCACCTCGCCCTGCTGGTGCCGTAGCCCCTCGAGGATTCCCGACACCCGCTCGATCTGCGTCTCGATCTCCTCGCAGCGTTGCCGGGCACGCTGGCGTGACTCCTCGACCGCGTCGAGGAGCAGTTTGTCCGCTTGCTCACGAGCCTTGCGTACGATCGGGTGGTTGGCGGCGGCGTCCTCGACCGCCTCCTCCAGCGCCTGCTCCGCGATGCTGCGGGCGCCTGTGACGATCTCGTCTGCTTCCTGCTGGGCGATGGTCAGCATGAGACCGATCCGCCCGCCTGCCTGCGCGGCGAAGCGGTCAGGCAGGCGCGTCTCGTCCTCGCGGCGGCGGCGGTCAGCCTGCAGCGCCGCCTCGGCCGCAGCCGCCCGCCGCGTCACCTGGCTGGCATACCGCCACAGCGTGGCCAGGTACTCCTCAACCTGACGTGGATCATAACCCCGCGCCACCTCATCGAACCTCGGCCGTTCGGCGTCGGTGCCGGTGTCGGCCCGGCGGTAGTCGGCACCCATCAAACTGAACTTCCTCCAGCCATGATCGGCTCAACGTCCACCCCGAGTAACGAGTCGATGATTGCATGCGCCAGAGCGGGGGCCTGCGGGTCATCGCCTCCCGTGCTGAGCGCGGCGCCCGCCCAGCGGTCGACAGCGGCGACGGCGGACGGCGCGTCGAGGTCATCGGCCAGGTGCCGGCGCACGTCGTCGAGCAGCGGCCGGGTATCCGGGCCACGCTCGTGACCGATCGCGGCTTGCCAGCGAACCAGCCGCTCGCGGGCGAGGCCCAGGAGCGAGGGAGCCCACTCCCACTCGGCCGTGTGCCGGTGGCCGAGGAGCGCGATCCGGATCACCGCCGGTGGCACGCCACGGACCAGCAGCCGGGACACGAACTCCAGGTTCCCTCTCGACTTCGACATCTTGTGACCGTCAAGGTGGACCATGGCGGTGTGCACATGGGTACGCGCGAACGGCCGGACACCGCTGGCCACCTCCGCGTGGGCAACGCCGCATTCGTGGTGCGGAAACATCAGGTCCGTACCACCGCCCTGGATGTCGATCCGCTCCCCCAGATGGGCCAGGGCGATCGCGGCGCACTCGATGTGCCAGCCCGGCCTGCCCGGCCCGAACGGCGACGGCCATGCCGGCTCACCAGGGCGCTCCGCCCGCCACAGCAGGGGGTCGAGCGGATTCCGCTTGCCGGGGCGGCCGGGATCGCCACCATTGCCGGCCGCCCGGTCGACCATCATGTCGTGGCTCAGATGGGAGATCTCGCCGAAATGGGGAGCCGCCCCGATCGGGAAATAGATGTCCCGGTCCACCTCGTAGGTGGCGTCACGGCCGCGCAGTTTCTCGATGAGTTCGATGACCAGCGGAATCGACTCGACCGCTCCCACATATGCCGTTGGTGGCAGGATGCGCAGCGCGGCCATGTCCGTCCGGAACAGGTCGATCTGGCTTCGGGCGATCTCCCGCCAGTCCTGGTTGTCCCGCCTGGCGCGTTCGAACAGCGGGTCATCGACGTCGGTGACGTTCTGGACATAGCGAACGTCGTGGCCGGCGTCCAGGAGGACCCGCGCAAGGAGATCGTAGGTAAGGTAGGTGAACGCGTGCCCGAGATGCGTCGCGTCGTACGGGGTGATCCCACAGACGTACATACGGGCTGTCGGCCCGGCCGCGAGCGGGCGCACCGATCCGGTGGCCGTGTCGAAAACCCGGAGCGGGAATCCTCGGCCGGGAAGCCGAGAGCATGCGGGGGCCGGCCAGGATTGCATGCGTGTCAGCGTAGCTGGGTCCGTGTCAGACGGGCCCAATTGCCATAAGAGCGACCGGCAAGAAGAACGTGGATCAAGAGCGGGGCTGGGGCGCGTGGATCGCGAGGCGCCGCCTGGACAGTCCTCTTGCCGGAGCCGCTCAGAACGGCGGCCAGGGGATAGGCGGCCAGTCGCCGGACGGGACCGGAAAGCGGCGTTCGGTCAGCAGCCGCTCGATCCGCGCGCGCAGGCTCTCGATCTCCGTTTGCGTGAGCAGGCCGACGAGCGCCGTCGCGAGCCGGCCAGGCGGCTCTGTTTCTGGGGCCTCCGGCGACGCGGGAGGATCATTATCGCGTCGCCTTTGGCCATATGGCTCTGTTTCTGGGGCCTCCGGCGACGCGGGAAGATCATTATCGCGTCGCCTTTGGCCATATGGCTCTGTTTCTGGGGCCTCCGGCGACGCGGGAAGATCATTATCGCGTCGCCTTTGGCCAGGCGGCTCCGCTCCCGAGGCACTGAGCGCCACTCGCAGGCGGGTCAGCAGTTCCAGCTCGTCGGCGCGCAGCCGCTGCCCCCGCCACGTCCACAACAGCGTGCGCAACTTGTTCTCGGCATGAAAGGTCACTCCGTGGTCGATGCCGTAGATCCGGCCGGACGGGCCAGGCAGCAGGTGACTGCCTTTGCGGTCGGCGTTGTTGACCACGGCGTCGAACAGCGCGATCGCCCGTAGCTGAGGATCATCAGAGCGGGTCAGCGCGACCAGGTCGACGGTCTCGTCAGTATCGATCCACAGCTGGACCATGCCCGCGCCGAAAGGGCCGTCCCGCAGCACCGTGGGTGGCACAATCCCCGCGCCGGTCGCCTCGGAGACCAGATAGGCGGCCTGTTCACGGCCGGCGAGCGTCCCGTCGGGAAAGTCCCACAACGCCCGCTCGCCACGGACCGGCTTGTAGACGCAGTGCCCGACGACACCATCGTGGCTGATCTCGCAGTACAGGGTCGCGTTACTGGCGTCGACCAAGCGGCCGGTGACGGTTATCGCGCCGGCACACAGGAGCGCGAGAGCGCCGGCCGCGTCGAGCCCCCCCGCGTCAGTCGGCTCGAGCGGCGGACGTTCACTGGGCGCAATGCCGGAAACAGACTCACTCACGTCTCTTAGTCTCGCCGCCCGCTCATGACCCCCGCGGTCCGCGGCCCCGGCAAGAACTCATGAGGAGCCGTGATCGCGCGTTGAGACCGCCTGGCACCCTCGCGACGCACACGCCCCAACCCCGCTCGCTGCCCCCACGCTCCTGCCGCCGGGCGCTCTTGTTGATCATATTGATCATTCGGTCGTTCCGGCGCCGCCACCGACGATGGCGTCACCATCGGTCGCGCCATCGGCAGTGCGTGGAGCTGGCAGCAGGTCCGCGACCCCGTCACCTCGGTCGTTCACCCTTATCACGAACGGCCGGCGTTCGGTGTAACGGATGACCGTCAGCGAACAGGGATCCACCGAGATGCGCTGAAAAAGATCCAGGTGCATGCCCATGGCGTCCGCGACGATCGCCTTGATCACATCGCCGTGGGAGCACGCCAGCCAGACGGCGTCCGGCCCGAGTCTCGCGTTCCAGTCGCGGATCGCGGTGACCGCGCGATGCGCGGTATCACGCAGGGCCTCTCCCCCGGACCCGGGGAAAACCACCGCGCTCGGGTGCTCCTGGACGGTCCGCCACAGCGGATCAGCGGCCAGGGTCTTCATCTCCTGGCCCGTCCAGTCGCCGTAGCGGCACTCCCCCAGCCGGTCGTCGACCGTGATGCTACGTGCCTGGTCCGTACCGTCGGTGGGTTCGGGCCGCTGGGCTCCGATCGCCGCGGCGGTCTCCTGGCAGCGCTGCAGCGGGCTGGACACGATCGCGGCAAGCGGAACCGGCGCGAGGCGGCGCGCGAGCGCCCGTGCCTGTTCCCGGCCCCGGTCGTCAAGACCGACACCCGGGGTCCAGCCGAGCAGGACAGTGCCTGTCACGGCGGTAAGACCATGGCGGACGAGCAGGACGGTGGTCACCGGGCATCCACAGAGCAGATCATCATGGGATGGCCGCAACGGCTCCGGCGGCCGCCAAGAGCCGGACCCCGCTACCCAGCCCCACCCCGTAGGGGACAGACGCCAGCGTGCTGTGGTGGGCGAGGAATCTCAGCGGGCCGGCTATGGAGGCGTAGCCCCCGGCAGCGGCGAGGAGCGCCGGAGCCACGCCCAGGCACTCCGTCAGCCCCCGCGCAGTGCCCAGCGCAACGGCTTCCAGCATGTTCAACGGCAAGTCCCCTCCACAAGCGGCGTCGAACGGTGAACGGGAAGCCCAGGAGGTTGAGGGGTGTACGATCACGATCTTTTGATCGTCTGCTCAGCCGTCCCGGGAAGCATAGCCCCACGCATCGAAACGGATCGAACGGCGACTTCTGAAACACGCCGTAGGCTGCCGGCATGCAGGCCGAGACAGTGCCGACTGACCAGCCTTCCGGCGTGGCCCCGACCGAGGCGCCGCTGACCGATCCTGCCATCGTCTTCAGCGCATTCTGCGCGGCGGGGCTGTGGCCGGGGCTCGGCCGGACGACCGCCGCCCGGCTCGCCGATGCCGGGATCCGCGGCCCGGCGGACGTTGAGGCGACCCGGCTGGCAGCGGTCGAGGGTGTCACCCCGGCCCGGGCCCAGCGGCTGGTCGACTCCTTTGCCGCCGCTGAAGGCGCCTACCGCGCGGCCGAGCTGCTGATTGCGGCTGATCTGCCGGCACGCCTGGTGCGCGGGCTGACTGACGAGCTCGGCCCGGGGGTCGCGGACGCGTTACGCGCGGATCCCTGGGCGTTGCTTGCCGCGGGCGAGGCCGAACTCACCCAGGCGGACCGCCTTGCCCGCGTGGCGGGCGCGGGGCGCGACGACCCCCGGCGAGGCCCGGCCGTGATCGCCTATCTGCTCAGCCGGGCGGCCTTCCGCTTCGGCGACACCGCGGCACCGCTGGACACGCTCATGCGGGCCGCAGCCCGTGATGGTGTCGCGGATCCGGCCACGGCGCTGCGCGCCGCGGTTGAGGACGGCCACGTGGTCATAACCGGTGAGCTGGCCGCGCTCGAGCGGTTTGCCGTGGCCGAACAGACACTGGCCGAAGGCATCGCGCGGCTACTGGCCATCGCCGAGCCGCTGCGCCCGGGGAACACCCGGCCAGGGAACGGCCGGCCGGCGCCGACGGCCCCCACGGGGCCGGATGCCCATCCGGACATGTTCGACAGTCTGGACGGCATCGACGGCATCGACGACGGGCCCGGGGAGCTCGACCCGGCCGAGATCCCCGCTGATGACCGCGCGCAGGACCCGGCCGGGGATGACCCCGAGGAAGATCTTGCCGCGGTCCTGGCGAGCCTTGACCAGAGCCAGCTGTACGCGGCCCGCACCGCTCTCGACATCGGCGTGAGCATGCTTACCGGCGGACCGGGGACGGGCAAGAGCCGAACCGTGGCCGCGGTTGTACGCCTCGCGCAGGCAGCCGGCGCGCGGATCGCCCTGGCCGCGCCGACCGGCCGGGCGGCCAAGCGGCTGGAGGAGCTGTGCGACTGGCCCGCGAGCACGTTGCACCGCCTGTTGCAGGCGCAGGGAACCTCCGGGGCCTTCGCGCGTGACGGGGACAATCCCATCGAGGCCGACCTCGTCGTCGTCGACGAGGCGTCCATGCTCGACGCCGAGCTCGCCGCCGCGTTGGTGGATGCCTGCGCCGACGGTACTCATCTGCTGTTCGTCGGAGACCCGGCCCAGCTACCGAGCATCGGCCCGGGCCGGGTGCTCGCTGACCTGCTCGACGCCGGGGTGGCGCCCGTCACCGAACTGCGGCGGCTCTACCGCCAGGCCGACGGTGGTGGGATCGCGACACTCGCCATGGCGGTCCGCGCGGGTGAGCTCCCGCCACCACCGCGCGGACCGGACCGCGAGGTGGTGGCGGTTCCCGCCCGCAGCGCGGGAGAGGCAGCCCACCGGGTCGTCCAGCTCGTGACCGACTCCATCCCGCGGGCGCTGGGGATCCCGGTGACCGACGTTCAGGTCGTGACTCCGGTCCACGGGGGCCCAGCCGGGACAGCCGCGCTGAACAAGGCGCTCAAGCAGGTGCTCAACCCCGGTGCGGGGGCAGCGGGCGGATTCGATGTGGGTGATCGGGTGGTTGCCACCGCGAACCATCTGGACGACGGGTTCGCCAACGGGGAGATCGGGATGGTACGCGGCGTAGGTGACCGGGGCGCGCTCACGGTCGCCTTTCCCGGTGGCGATGTCGATGTCCCCAGCGGGGCTGTCGGGGATCTGCGGCACGGCTGGGCGGTCACGGTCCACCGGGCGCAGGGCAGCGAGTGGCCGGCCGTGGTGGCGGTGTTCCCGCCAGAAGCGGGACGGATGCTGACCCGTCCGCTGATCTACACCGCGCTGACCCGGGCCCAGCGCCATCTGTCGGTGGTGTCGGTGAGCGGCCCGGCGCTGCGGGGCGCGGTGCGCCAGGCCGGCGGCCGGCGCCGTAACACACTTCTTCCCGCCCTGCTCGCGCAGGAGATCGAGGCGGCGGTCGAGCCGGATGACTCCGCTGGTCAGGGCCGGTGAGCCGCGGCGCCGTGCCCGCGGTTCGCCGGCCGGCCACGGCGCGGCGCGTCGAGCGGCTGACATGGACGATCGGGCTGGTGACACTGTGGGTACCGTCTCGTTGGTGAGCACCGACCTTTCTGGGAGCCCGGTGGCGGACCTGCCCGCATCCGCGGCTGTGTCCGTCATGCCGGCCGCGGCGGCATCGACGGCGGCCGTCCCGTCCGCGGCACCGATCATCGACGCCGCGCGGTCACGCACCAGCGTCCCGAAACCGCGGGCGGAGGTTCACCGCGGGCATGACCTCGCGCGGCCGGGTAGCCAGCCGGCGCAGGTGGCGAAGCCGGTCAGTGCCAGCGGGCGGTCAGCGCCAGCCGGCTGGGCACCGCTGTGGGACCGGTGGATCCGCAGGCTGCTGATAGCCGTCCTGCTGGGTGCGATCGGGGCTGGCGCGTCCCTGCGGTTCGTGACGCCGAGCCACCTCTGGCTGGACGAGTCACTCACCGTCGAGATCTCTCGCAGACCGGTCGGTGGGCTGCTCGACGCGCTGCGCCACGACGGTTCGCCGCCCCTGTACTACCTGCTCCTGCATATGTGGATCAGGCTGTTCGGAACGGGGGATGTCGCTGTCCGGGCGCTGTCGGGCCTCCTGTCGCTGGGCACGCTGCCGGTTGCCTGGATTGCCGGCCGCCGGGTCGGCCGGGTGGCGGCGATGTTCGGCAGCGGTGACGCGGCCACGCCCGGCCGGGTGGGGATGGCGGCCCTGCTGCTGTTCGCGTGTTCTCCGTACGCGATCCGGTACGGAAGCGAGACCCGGATGTACTCGCTGGTGGTGCTGTTGGTGCTGCTGTTCGGGCTGGCGTTGGTGCGGGCGCTGGAACAGCCGTCCCGCCGCCGCCTGGTGCTGCTGACCGTGTCCACCGCCGCGCTGGTCTATACGCATTACTGGACGTTTCTGCTGGTCACGACGGTTGCGGTGTTCCTGGCGGTGCAGGCCCGGCGGCGGCCTTCCTATCGCCGCTCCGCGCTGTCCGCGCTGCTGGCGATGGTTGCCTCGGCTGTGCTGTTCGCGCCCTGGATGCCGTCGTTCCTGTTTCAGATGCTGCACACGGGCACCCCGTGGGCGGCGCGGGTGCAGGCCCAGGTGCTGCTGGACACGGTGTTCGACTGGGCCGGGCCGACGTCGACGGGTGCGCTGCTCGGAGTCGTTCTGCTCGGAGCCGCGCTGCTCGGCCTGACCGGCCGGCCGCAGGACGACGGGCTGCACATCGTCCCGACCGGGCGGCTGCCAGGACGCTACCTGGTCGCGTTGTGGCTGGTTCCGCTCGCCCTCGCCTACCTGGTCAACACCATGGGTGGCAGTGCCTACACGGAACGCTATACGGGGATATCGCTGCCGGCCTTTCTGCTGCTCGCCTCGCTGGGCATCGGCCTGCTGCCCGGACGGGTGCGGACGGCAATCATCATGATTGTCTGCGTGACAGGCCTGTCCGGCGGCTGGAACATGGCACGGCAGGAACGCACGCAGGCCGGGGAGATCGCGAATCGGATCTCAGCGCTGGCCCGGCCGGGGGACGTGGTCGCCTACTGTCCCGACCAGCTGGGCCCGGCGGTGTTCCGGGCTATCGAACGCCATGGCGATCTTGACCTCAGGCAGATCGTCTACGCGGACGCGAGCGGGCCGGCGCTGGTTGACTGGGTCGACTACGCGGCCCGGATGAGACGGGCCAGCGGTGCGGACTTCGCGGCCCGGGTGAACACCTTGGCCGGCCCCAGCCACGCTGTGTTCCTTGTGCGCGCGGACGGTTACAAGACCCTGGAAGGTGCCTGCGCGGTCGTTTCGGACCAACTTGCCGCTTTGCGTGACCGCACTCTCCAGGTCGACCGGCGCATGGTCTACGAGGGCGCCGCGCTGGAGCGTTTCTCCACGTTGCGCTGAACAGGCGCGGCCGGCGCTGTTGGGCCGCGCTCGCCCTGGGCGGCGAGCGCGGTCACCAACAGCGCCATCGGCAACGTGTAGTGGTTGAAATAGGACTGTTTGTTCATGACGTCCAACGTGAGCAGCACCACGCCCGCGCCCGCGCAGAACCCGGCGGCGTCGGCCCGCACCCGCCAGGCGAGCCAGTAGGCAAGTACCAGCGCGGCCGCCACCGGCCCGAAACCGGTTGTGACCCCCACGTGGGAGAGCACGCCGGGCACGGACAGCGCATCGCCGCGCACCGGATAGCGAAGATTGGTCATCACCGCGTCCCGCCAGAAGTCCGCCGGGCCGACGGCCACCCAGGGCAGGACGGCAGCCGCGGCGACGGCGACCGAGGCGAGCGTGCGTCTGGGCCCGAACGCCGGCCAGAACGCCGCGACCGGGATCAGCAGCGCCAGGTGCTGCTTGCTGGCGAGAGCCACGGCGAACGCGACGACCGCCCAGCGGGCCCGGCCCGCGGCCACCGCCCACACCATCACGCTGACACATGCCGTGAGCAGCGGCTCTGTCCAGGACTGCTGAAGCGCGTACATGGATCCGGGAAAGGCCAGCACGAGCAGCGGCAGCGCGGGCGGGAGCCCGGTATCCCCCAGCGCGCCGTTGCGAGCCATGATCCGGCGGATGGCGACAGCTGTGATCACTGAGGCGAGCAGCAGACCATAGCGGACGTCGCTGAGCAGCAGGCGGAAGGGCGCGAGGACGAGCGTCGTCCCCGGCAGATACGGGTAGACATCGAACAGCTGGTTCACCGGATACCCGGTGTGGCTGGGGGCCCACTGCTGACGGTACATGTCCGCGCCCGCGAACAGACCGTCGGCGGACACCTGAAGGAGGTAGAAGACATCGATACGCGGCCGCGGCGCCGCAATGATCATTGCGATCCCGGCGCCTGTCATGAGACCGACAACCGACCAGAAGCAGGATGGCGACACGAGCCACCGTGCTCCGGCGCGGTCACCTGGCACCCGGCGTAGCCACCACAGGATCGACCCCGCGGTGAGCAGCCCGCCGGCCACGCCGAGCGCGTCGGAGACGTCCGCCCACCCGCCGGCGGCGTAGTAGCGAGGCCGCATCGTCACACCGGCCGCGAGGACCACAGCCAGCGTCACCCAGACCGCTCCGCGGCCAGCGCGGGCATCCTTGCCGACCATGTTGCCGACGACCACGTTGCCGACACTGACGAGCACCGCGCCCCACCCGGCCAGCACCAATGCCAACGGCCAGGGGCCGCGCCCGTCGCCCGCGGCGATGCCCGCCGCGACGGCACACCAGCCGAGCAGCAGCGGACCCACGTTCCCGCTGGCCGGGAGATCGTGCCGAAACCACCCGGATGCGGTGGTCGGATTGTTCGCCCGGCCGGGTAGGAACGCAGTCATGACCCGCACCATGCCAGAAGCCTTACCCAGCCACCGGGCTGACGCGGAGCGGGTTCGGCCGGAAGATCGTGCCGGGCAATCGCGAGGGGGCGCGGGCAGGTGCCCGCCTGGCTCATGCCAGACTGAGAAGCCGAGCCGGACTATTGTCCACCGGCTTCTTGGTGTGTCGCGCGGATGACCATCGCGTGCGAAGTTGAGGAGAGGTCAGGCACAGTGGCCGAAAAGCCCGAGGTCATCGTTATCGGAGCCGGACCGGCAGGTCTAACAGCTGGCTGGGAGCTGGTGAAGCGGGACGTACCCGTGACGGTCCTCGAAGGCGACTCGACGGTGGGGGGCATCAGTCGCACCGCGGAGCGTGAAGGCTGGCGATTCGACATCGGCGGGCACCGCTTCTTCACCAAGGTGCCCGAGGTCGAGGCCCTCTGGCACGAGATTTTGCCTGATGAGGACTTTCTGATGCGCCCGCGGTCGAGCCGCATCATGTACAACGGGAAACTCTTCGATTACCCGCTGCGTGCCGGTAATGCCCTGCGCGGCCTTGGTGTGCTCGAGGCGGTGCGCTGCATCCTCTCCTACGCCTGGGCGCGGGTCCGGCCGCCCCAGGATCAGACGAAATTCGAAGGCTGGGTCGCGGCCCGTTTCGGCTGGCGCCTGTACGGGATCTTCTTCAAGACCTACACCGAGAAGGTGTGGGGGGTGCCGGCCAACACGATCGAGGCGGACTGGGCGGCGCAGCGTATCAAGAACCTCTCGCTGCTCAATGCCATCATGAACGCGGTCATGCCGAAACGGAACCAAAAGGACATCGCCTCTCTCATCGAGGAGTTCCAGTACCCGAAACACGGGCCCGGAATGATGTGGGAGGCCGCGGCGGACAAAATCTCCAAGCGCGGCGGGAAGATCGTTTTTGAGGAGAAGGTCCGCAGGATTCACCACGCGGATGGCCGGGCCACCGGCGTGACCACCGTGGTCACCGGTGGGTACGGTCCCGGAGCGGGCGCGCCGGAGGCCTCCCGGACCGACATCGGGTCCGAGCACCGCTACAGCGGAGACGAGATCATATCGTCGATGTCGTTCTCCTCGCTGATCCGGGTCATGGACCCGCCCGCCCCCGACCATGTGCTGGCCGCGGCAAACGCGCTGCGCTACCGTGACTTCCTCACCGTCGCGCTCGTGGTGCCCGAGTCCGCTGGTTTCCCGGACAACTGGATTTACGTGCACTCACCCGAGCTGCTGGTCGGGCGCATCCAGAATTTCGCCTCGTGGTCGCCGTTCCTGGTGAAGGAGGGGCGCACCTGCCTGGGTATGGAGTACTTCGTGTTCGAGGGTGACGAGACCTGGTCGATGCCCGATGAAGACCTGATCGCACTCGCCTCCAAGGAACTCGCGCAGCTGGGTCTTGTCCCGGCGGACCAGGTGGAACGCGGTTTCGTGGTCCGTATGCCCAAGGCCTACCCGTTCTATGACGCGGACTACAAGAAGAATGTGGAAATCATGCGTGGCTGGTTGGCTGAGGCCGCGCCAAACGTCCACCCGGTAGGCCGCAACGGTATGCATCGGTACAACAATCAGGATCACTCGATGTACACCGCGCTGCTTACCGTCCAGAACCTTGTTGACGGAGCCGAGCACGACGTGTGGGGCGTCAACGTGGAGGAGGACTACCACGAGGAGGTCTCCCCCGGTTACGCGAAGGCACCGCGTTAGCGCAGTCGCGGGACCAGAAGGGGGGACTTGACCGTGACTGACGTGGCGGTGCGGCCGCTGGAGAACATCCCGGGGCCGGCTGCGGAGAGCCAGCCCCGCGCGAAACGGGCTGGCCTTGCTTTCAAGGCGGCACTTTTCGTTTTCATTGCGGTAGCGGTGGTGGTGCGTTTTTCCGCCCGCCAGGCGTTGTGGCTGGACGAGGCGCAGAGTGTCGCCATTGCGCGGCTTCCGTTGACCGGGCCCGGCACGACGCTGTTCGACGGGCTTCGCCAGGATGGCTCGCCACCGCTGTACTACCTGTTGTTGCATGGCTGGATCGAGCTGTTCGGCGTCGGCACGTTCGCGGTGCGGGCGCTGTCGGCCCTGATGAACCTGGCCGCTGTCGGGCCGCTGTTCCTGCTGGCTCGGCGGGTCGTGGGCGTCCGGGCCGCACGGGTCACGGCAGTGCTCTACCTCACCTCACCGTTCGCGTTGTACTTCGCCACCGAGACGCGGATGTACAGCCTGGTGGTGCTGCTGACCGCGGCTGGCGGACTGGCGCTGGAAGCCACGCTGCGGCGGCGCTCACCAGGCTCGGTCGCCGCGTTGGCGCTGTGTGCGGGCATGCTGGCGCTCACCCACTACTGGTGCTTCTACCTGCTGTTCACCGTGGCTGGCTGGCTTCTGCTGGTCCTGGCGAGGCCGCGGCCGGCATGGGGTGTCCGGGCGCCGCTGGTGGCGCTCGGTGGTATCGCCGCCGGGGGCCTTGTGTTCGCCCCCTGGCTGGGAGGCTTCTCCTACCAGATGGCGCACACCGGAACACCGTGGGGAGAACCAGCGACGTTCGCGGCGATCGCGCACGCCTACGGGCAGTGGGCAGGTGGTCCCACCACCCAGGGGCGGACACTGCTGTTCCTCATCACGGGGCTTGCCGCCGCGGGTGTCGCGGGCCGAGCGGTCGACGGCCGGTACGTGCTGTTCGACCTGAAGGGCATGGAGCCCGGCCGGACGCTGTTCCTCCTGGCCACCATGACGCTGTTCGTCGCCGTGGCCGCGGGGAAGGTGGTGGGCAACGCCTGGGCGGATCGTTACACCGCCACCGCGTTCGTTCCGTTCCTGCTGGTCATCGGGCTTGGCGCGACTGTCGCCGTGGACAGTCGGCTGTTCCGCGGGATCATCGTCGTGTGCGCGCTGCTCGGGCTCGTCGGTGGTTACGGCGACCTGTCCCGGACCCGCACCCAGGCGGGCGAGGCCGCGTCGGCGCTGGCACGTCTCGGCCGTCCCGGTGATGTGCTGCTTGTCTGCCCGGACCAGCTCGGCCCGGGACTCGCCCGCACCGTCCCGGCCTGGATGCGCGTACATGTCGTTCCGACCTACGCGCCGCCGGACCGGGTTGACTGGACGGACTACGAGGAGCGTAACGCGAAGGCGAACGGTGTGATCGTCGCGGACAGGGCGCTCGCCGAGGCCGGCCCCGCCAACACCGTGTTCCTCGCCGGCTCCGGTGCCTACCGGACGTATGAGACCCTGTGCACCCAGGTCCGTGGCCGTCTACAGGACAGCCGCCCACGGGCTGACGAGGTCATGCGGCAGGGCACACCGGCCAGGGTGTGGGAGAACTTCACCCTCCTGCGCTTCCAGCCCTAGGGCGTGATGGTTGTTGGCGTCGCAGCCGCGGGCCGCGCTTCACGCGCAGCCACAGCCGCAGCCGCATCCCCGCCAGGGCACGCCGAGCAGGCGGGGATGGCGGACGCTGCCCCTGCGTGATATTGTCCTTGCCTGGTGTGCCACCCGGGTCGTCACTGGCGCGGCCTATGCCCTGGCCCGCTACATCGCCGGGCAAGGCGGCATCACCGGGCAGCTTGGCGCGGGGCAGCCAGCCACGGGCAGACCGTTCACGCTGACCGGGCTGCTTGGCTGGGATGCCGGCTGGTACGCGGGTATCGCCGAACACGGGTACGCCGGAGCCGGCGGGCAGGGGCTGCGTTTCTTCCCGTTACTGCCGCTGCTGGTCCGTGGGGTCACCCTGCTTCCCGGGCTGGGCGGTCACACCGGCATCACGCTGCTGCTCCTCGTGAACGTGATCGCCCTTGTCTTTGTGGCAGCCCTCGCCTGGCTGGCCAGGTACGAGGGCTTCGACGCGGCGGCAACGTCTCGCCTGGTGTGGCTGGCCTCGTTGGCGCCGCCCGCATTTGTGCTGGTCATGGGCTATACCGAGGCATTGTGGGGGCTGCTGGCCGTTGGCGTGTTCGCGGGCCTGCGCACCCGGCGGTGGGAGCTTGCCACCGCCTGCGGCCTGCTGGCGGGGCTGTGTCGTCCCGTTGGCATCCTGTTGGTCCTACCGGCGGCTGTCGAGACCGTTCGCGGGCTCGGGACAGCCACTGTCGCGGAGCGGCTGCGGCGGGCGGCGGCGGCTGTCGCGCCCGCGGCCGGTTGCGCGCTGTTCGGGCTGTGGTCGTGGATCGCCTATGCGGACGCGCTGCTGCCGCTGCGGGTGCAACGGCAGCAGTCGTTGCATGGCAGCTCGTCGAATCCCGCCGCTGTGCTGTGGACGGCGGCCCGGGGAATCACCCATGGCGAAGTGGGCACCGGCCTGCACGTTCCATGGCTGGCGCTGTTCGCGCTGCTGCTCGTCATGATGGCGCGGACGCTACCGGCCTCGTACACGCTGTGGGCCGCCATCACGATGGCCGCCGTACTCACTGGTAGTAATCTTGATTCGAGTGAACGGTATGCGTACGGAACCTTCCCGTTCCTGTTTGTCGCGGCCGCTCTTACCCGGCGTGATGATGTCGTACGTCTCGTCCTGACGGTGAGTGCCGCGATGATGCTGGTGTATGCCACGCTTGCGTTCCTTGGTCTTTACGTGCCGTGACAGGCAGGGTGAACCCGAGGGTTCGTCGCTCTCACCGCCCACCGTGTCGTTACGGTGGCGCCATGGACGTGGAGTATCAACGTTTGTACCTACCGCCCGGAACGGATCGACTTCAGGCGCTGGCGGTACTCACCCTGCATGCCGAGTTCGGTGACTGGGAGCTGGAGCGGCTCCGCCTGCTGCCAGACGGTTCCCGGCGGGTGGTTCTGCGCCGCCCGCGGTGCCGGAGCGGGCTCCCCGGCTATCTGCCGACCTGAGAGCGCCCGGCAATAGGGGACGCGGCGTCGCGGGGCTGGGGCACGCACCTCGCTGTGTTGTCGTCGGTCGCCACCCACCACCTCCGGTGGCTCCCTCCGCCGCCTCGCGATCCATCCGCCCCGGCGCCGCTGCCTGATCGAACGCCCGATCTCACACACGCTCTCACTGTGACTGACCATTACTGTCGGGGTGACGTATCTGGGATGCGGGCTGCCCAGTCCCGCGGAGGCTGTCACGGGCCGCGGTCAGCTCCGCCCGTACCGCGCGCAGCTCGGCGGCGAGTTCGTCGGCCTGCCGTTCCGCGCGCTCGGCGCGGGCCCGGGCGTCCGCCCTGGCCTCGACGAGCACCCCCTGGCGTTCGTCCGCCACCCGTTGTGCGTTGTCCAGCCGCCTGTCGGCATCAGCGTGGATGCGGGTGATCGCGGCATCGGTGACCTCTTGCTGGCGAAGCAGATCAGCGCGCAACCGCTCGATTTCCGCCCGGGCCTCGGTCGCGGTCCGCTCGAAAGCCTCCGCCCGGGCCAGCGCGCCATCACGAGCCGCGGTGGCGGCGGCGAGGGTCTGGGCGGCTTCCTCCCGGGCCCGCGCAAGGGAGGCCGTGGCTTCGCCGCGTGCCGTCGCGACAGCGGCATCCGCGGCCTGACGAGCCTGGCTGATCTCCTCAGTCGCCTGGGTACAGGCCTGTTCGATCCGGGCGTCGGCCTCCCGCCGGGCTTGCTCAAGGGCGGCCGCGGTTTGGACGCGCACCGTGTCAAGGGCGGCCCGTGCCTCGTCGCGGGCCGCGGCACACGCGTCCCGTTCGGCCTCCAGAGCGGCCCGCCGCTCGTCGAGCTGGTCCACCGCGGCGACGGCCTCGGCCGCGACGGCCTCGGCCTCGATCCGCGCGGCCTGCGCCTCGCGGGCGACCTGTTCGGCCCGGACCGACCGGGCGACCGCTTCGGCGACCCGTTCGGCCGCTTCGGCCTCAACGGTCTCGACCCGTGCCTCCGTTGCCGCCATATCGCCGAGGGCCGCCATCTCCTGGACAAACCCGTCCAGCGCGCGGGTGAGCCCGGCGGCCAGCGCCGTGATCTGTTCCGCCAGCGCGTCCGCGCGCGCGCGTGCCCCGCCGGAGAGCGGCGCCGGGCTGGTTGCCGGGCCGGCCGCGGG
>NZ_CAKJTO010000019.1:0-55332 GCF_917627405.1 Protofrankia sp. Cj5 | reverse complement strand
CCCATGATCGTGCCGAGGGTGGACCGGTCCGGGTCACGTCTATCCCTGCGTATTCCAGTGGTCCTCCACGAAGTCGCGGAGCCGCCGGTAGGAATCCTCGGTCTCCTGCCACTGCTCAGCGCTGCCCCACCAGTGCAGATCATTGTGGTGGATGTGGAACTTCGACCAGTCCCCGTCCCAGCCCGGCTGGGTGTGCACACCGCGTAGCCCGTACCGGCCAGGGTCGGCGTAGACCTGCGTGCCGGGCAGTGGGACGAAGCGGAACAGCGACACCCGGCTCAGGGAGCTGCCTAGTGGTCGCCGCCGGAAGTTCGTCCAGGGTCTGCCGGCGCCAGACGGCGCCTCGCTTCGTTGTCGTCGGCCCAGGTAGAACACCGCTACCTGGACCTTCTCCGCCTCACGATGCATCCGTCTGTCATCCGGCACCCCCGAACAACTTCCGGCGGCGACCACTAGCTCGGTCAGCAGGCTCATCGTCTCCGCGGTCGTCTCGGCGCTCTCGCCGGAAAACCCGTGGATGATGAACGCCTTGCCGCCGATCCCGGCGTCGGTGGTCGCGGCGAACGCCGCCTTGATCTGCTCGCGGGTGGTGTTCTTCCGCATCGCCCGCAGCAGGGCTTCGCTGCCGGACTCGACACCGTATCTGATCTCAATGCAGCCCGCTGCCGCCATCGTCTTCAGCAGGGCCGCGTCAACGGTGTCGACCCGGGACAGCGCCGACCAGGACAGGTCAAGATCGACGATCGCGTCGCAGATGTCGGAGACCTTCCGCTTGTTGACGATAAAGTTGTCGTCAACGATGGCGAACCCCCGCACCCCGTACCGGTCGACGAGGTGGGTCAGCTCGGTGCGGGCGCTGGCCCCGGACCGGTACTGGATGCGGGTCTGCCCAGCCGCGCAGAACGAGCACGGGAATGGGCACCCCCGACTGAACATCACGTGCGCCATCCTGATGTCCCGGCCGGCGAGCCTGTCGGCCATCACGACGTCCTCGTCGGGCAGCAGATGCCGGGCAGGCAGAGGCAGTCGGTCAATGTCCTTCATCAGCCGGCGCTGTGGCTCGACGCGAACCTGCCCGTTCTCGACCCAGCGGGCGCCACCAACACCGGCGAAGGAGCGGCCGGCGCCGGCCCTGTCCAGCACCTCGACGATCGCTTCTTCCGACTCGCCCTCGCAGAGCACATCCGCGCGGAAGTCGGCTAACGACTCCTTGGGGTAGAAGTTGGCGTGCACGCCGCCGACCATCACCAGCGCGCCAGGGTCGATCTGACTGTGCTCGCGGAGCTCCCGCATGAACCCGTAGGTCGCCGAAGAAGCGAGGCTGAACCCTACAACGTCATAGCCGGTGAGGTCCAGGCCCAGCTCGTCGGGCTGAACAGCGCCGATACGGAGGATTTCCGCCGGACGGCGGTAGGCGAGTGCGGCAAGGTCGTGGATCGGGCGCTGTGCCAGCAGCGCGGACACAGCCTCACCGACGACCGGGGCGAAGACCGCGATTCCGTTGTCCGCGCACGAGCGATCCGCGACCGGTATCAAGTGGGAGTTACAGAGCACCAGGTCGTAGCGGTGGCGGTCGGTGAACAAGTCGGAACCATGCCGGCGGAGGAAGTTCGCGCGGGTGTCCTCGTCCTTGTCCCGCGCGAGATCACGGCATTCGGGCAGCGACAGGGCCGTGTGTGTTTGGGACACATGACACGTGCGGGCGCGGGATTCCAGATCGGACTCGATCCATACGCGCATCATCGGCCCAGGTGCCAGCCATGCCAACGCCCACGTGTCGAAGACGATGCCCGGGCGGTCGGCCGCCAGCTCCGCCAGTCGCCGGTCCAGCGTGTCGTCAGCCAAGTCCCCGTGCCGAGCATGGCGGATCTGGTTGAACCTGGGCGGGGTCAAATGGTCGTAGCGACGCCCCGACGGTTCGCCGAGACCGCCCGGGGCGTTTCGCGTTCCGGACGCCGATTGGGCGCTGGGCAGCGTTAGCAGAGCTTGGCGCCCAGAAGGCGAGGCTGCTGCGCAGCGGGGGAGCAGCGGGGTTGTGAGGGTGCGGTAGCGGGTTGGGGCGTCGCGGTCGCCGAGGGCAAAGATGATCTCCATCGTGTGTGTTCGCAGGAGACGCGCGAGCATGGGCCGCGAATCGGCGGCGGGCTCGTGGTCGGCCGACGGTGCTGTCTCCAGCCGCTCCTCGCCGGTCAGAGGGCGAGAGTGCTCATCTGCCGGCGGCTACCGGCACCGATCCTGCCCTGCGGCGGCCCGGTAGCTCCCATTTAGGGGGTGGGTGTGAGCCAGCCGTGGGTATGGAGGTGGTCGAGGATGCTCTGGACCGCGGCCTGCGGTGATGTTTGCGTGGTGTCGATGACGATCTCGGCATCCGTGGGTTCCTCATAGGGATCGGACACCCCGGTGAAGGACGGGATGATGCCGGCGCGCGCCTTGGCGTACAAGCCCTTGCGGTCACGTGCCTCGCAGATCTCCAGCGGGGTGGCCACATGGACTAGGATGAACCCACCTCCACTGTCCTCGACCATCGTTCTGACCTGCCGTCGGACGGTGCCGTAAGGGGCGATCGGCGCGCACACGGCGGTGCCGCCCGCCGCGGTGACGGCCGCGGCGACAAAGCCGATCCGCAGCACGTTGATGTCCCGGTCCTCGCGGGAGAAACCGAGCCCCTTGGACAGGTGCAGGCGGACGACGTCCCCGTCCAGGAGCGTCACCCGTCGGTCACCGCGTTCCAGCAGGCGGCAGGCGAGCAGTCCAGCCAGGGTGGACTTGCCCGATCCGGACAGGCCGGTGAACATCACGGTGAACCCTCGCTCACCCCGCGGTGGCTGTGCCCGGACCAGCTCGGCGGCGACCGCGGGTGGTGTGAGCATGGGTGGCAGCCGTGTTCCGTGGTCGAGCAGCAGCGCCAGCGCGCTTGCTCCGGGCGCGTTCGGCGCTGGTCCGACGATCATTGAGCCGAGCCCGTAGGCGAGCGAGACCTGCGTCCGGTGGATGATTTCCGCGGCGAGCGCGGGCTCGGTCTCCCGGTCGTCGGCCGGCCGGTGGTCTGTTGTCTGGTCTGTTGTCTGGTCTGTTGTCTGGTCTGTTGTCTGGCCTGCTGCCCGGTCTGTTGCCCGGTCTGTTGCCCGGTCTGTTGCCCGGTCCGTTGCCTGGTCTGTTGCCTGGCCGGCGTCCGGCTGGTCGCCGGTGGTGGCCCCCGCGTGGATCGTGTTGTCGGGGCCGAAGGCGACCGCCTCGGTCAGCCGCGGCATCGCACGGACCGGAACCAGGGCGAGCATCACGCGAACGTCGCTCAGCGTGGCGAGCGCCGCTCGCAGGCAGCGTACGCGCAGGTGATGACGAGCGTCCGCGGGATCCGCGCCACCGACCGCGGCGAGCACGACGATGCTGTTCCCGGCGGCGGCGAGGGCTTCGATGCGGTCCAGGTCCGCGGTATGCAGCAGGCCGTCGGCCCACAGCGCGGTGGCGGCCGGGCCGGTCGGTGTGATCCAGCCGCGTCGGAGCAGCTCCAGACGCAACGCCGCGGGGGTGAACCGCAGCTCGGGGTAGTCGGGGTGATCGGGCAGCCGTAGCCCCTCCACGAGGCCTGACAACGTTGAGCCCGCCGCGTCGGTCACCCGCAATGCGGCGATCATCACGCCTTCGGAGTCCCTGAGCGCGACCGTCGTTCCAGGGCGCGGTATGCGCGGTAGGTCTGCGCTCCCGGCGGTCACCGGGTAGGCGTCGCCCACCTCAACGGTGTGCCGCGGCAGCTGTGCCGGGCCGTCGTACGCATCGCCGGCCACCGCCGGGACGCCGAGAGCGGGATACCCGCCGGACAGCAGAAGTTCAAGATCGGAAAGTTGGGTGGCTGTCAGCGTCAGCGACGGCCAGCGCAGTGACGCCTTGGTCAGCTCTCGTGCGCGCGCCTCGTCGACCAGCAACGCGCTCCTCTGCCGGATGGTGGGCACACTCTGACCGTAGCGGTTGAGGTCCGTCCTGCCACGGCGACGGGCGGCCGCGGCCCACCCCCGCCCGTCGCTCGGTGGCAGACTGCCATGGGTGAACAGTGACGGGAACGCGGCGGCGGCCGGCCCGGCCGCGCGCCATCCGGCCAGGCCGGCGGGTGTACGGGATGAGGACAGCGCCGGCCTGCCGGCGCCCGGCGAGGCCGCGGACGCCGTCCTGGCGGCGTGGCTGGCCACCGACGCGGGCGCTCTCCTGCTGCGGCTCCGGGCGGAGCTGGGATTCGGTGACCCGGCCGCGTTACGCGACGCTGGTGACGCCCGCTCGCAGGCGTGGCTCGCGGGTACGCTCGCCCGGCACCGCCAGCATGACTCGGTGCTCTCCGAGGAGGCGGTCGACGACCCGGCGAGGCTGACCGCCCGACGGGTATGGATCATCGATCCGCTGGACGGGACCCGTGAATTCGGCGAGCGTGATCGGCTGGACTGGGCCGTGCACGTCGCGTTGTGGCAAGACGGCGATCTTGTCCAGGGCGCTGTTGCGCTCCCGGCGCAGGGCGTCACGTTGGCGACCGGCACACCGCTGCCGCGGCGTCCCGCCCCGGTGGGCGGCCCCCGGTTCGTGGCCAGCCGGACGAGGGCGCCCGCGCTGGTCGGCACGCTGGCCGAGGCATTGGGCGGTTCGGTCGTACCGGTCGGTTCCGCTGGCGCGAAGGTGGCGGCCGTTGTCCGTGGCGATGCCGACGCCTATGTGCACGCTGGCGGCCAGTACGAATGGGACTCGGCCGCGCCGGTTGCCGTAGCCCGTGCGGCTGGCCTGCACACCAGCCGGCTGGACGGGTCCCCCCTGGTCTATAACCGGCCGGATCCGCTCCTGCCCGACCTGCTCGTCTGCCGCCCGGATCTGGCCGGCCGCATTCTGGCACTGATCGCTGATCGCTGATCGCTGATCAGCGATCAGCGATGTGTTTGTCTTTATGCGACAGTTTGTATCCGGTGAGTCGCTTCGCTGTCCCGAGTGCCGGTTCCTCGGCTACGTTGGGCTGATATCTACCAGCGTTGTCATCTACCAGCATCGCCGTCCATCGGCGTTGCCATCCATCGATGTTGTCCACTGGGGTCGACAGGGGGATTCCGCATGCCTGTCACAGGCTACGAACTCACCCATCTGCAGATGCTCGAGGCCGAGGCGATCCACATCTTCCGGGAGGTGGTGGCCGAGTTCGAGCGTCCCGCGCTGCTGTTCTCCGGCGGCAAGGACTCGATCGTCATGCTCCGGGCCGCCGAGAAGGCGTTCTGGCCGGCGAAGCTGCCGTTTCCGCTGGTACACATCGACACCGGCCACAACTTCAGCGAGGTGATGGAGTTCCGCGACGCCCGGGTCGCGCAGCTGTCGGCCCGCCTTGTGGTCGGTTCCGTCCAGGACGCGATCGACGCTGGAGTGATCACAGAAGACATCCGGCCCGGTGCTTCCCGTAACCAGCTGCAGACGCCGGTGCTGCTGGACACCATCGAGAAGAACAAGTTCGATGCGGTGTTCGGCGGGGCGCGCCGGGACGAGGAGAAGGCCCGGGCCAAGGAGCGCGTCTACTCCTTCCGGGACGAGTTCGGTCAGTGGGACCCGAAGAGCCAGCGCCCTGAGTTGTGGTCGCTCTACAACGGACGTCACCGTCCGGGCGAGCACATCCGGGTCTTTCCGCTGTCGAACTGGACGGAGCTCGACATCTGGCGCTACATCGCACAGGAGAACCTGGACATTCCGTCGATCTACTACGCGCACACCCGGGACGTGCTCGAACGGGACGGGATGCTGCTGGCGGTGACCCCGGTGACGCCGCCGTTGGAAGGGGAGCGGGCCGTTGCGCGCCAGGTGCGTTACCGCACGGTCGGAGACATGTCCTGCACCGGGGCGATCGCGTCGACCGCGGCGACGATCGGCGAGGTGATCGCGGAGGTGGCGGTCAGCAGGATGACCGAACGCGGCGCGACCCGTGCCGACGACCGGGTCAGCGAGGCTGCCATGGAGGACCGCAAGAGGGAGGGCTACTTCTGATGGGGAAGCTGTTCTGATGGGGGAGCTGCTGCGGGTCGCCACCGCTGGTTCTGTCGACGACGGCAAGTCCACGCTGATCGGACGGCTGCTCTTCGACACCAAATCGCTGTTCGCCGATCAGCTGGCGGCGGTGGAACGCACCAGCCGTGAGCGCGGCGACGCCTACGTCGACCTAGCGCTGCTCACCGACGGGCTGCGAGCCGAGCGGGAACAGGGCATCACCATTGATGTCGCCTATCGGTACTTCGCCACACCGAAGCGGTCGTTCATCCTCGCCGACACCCCTGGGCATGTTCAGTACACCCGCAACATGGTCACTGGCGCGTCTACCGCTGATCTGGCGCTGTTGCTGGTGGACGCGCGCAAGGGGCTGCTCCAGCAGACCCGCCGGCACGCCTTCCTGGCCTCCCTGCTGCGCGTTCCGCACCTGGTGCTGTGCGTGAACAAGATGGACCTCGTCGGGTTCGACGAAGACGTGTTCGAGAAGATCAAAAATGAGTTCCGGGGGTTCGCCACCAAACTCGAGATCGTCGACGTCGCGACGATCCCGGTCTCCGCGCTCGGCGGGGACAACATCGTCTCCCGTTCACCGAGCACCCCCTGGTACGAGGGCACTTCGCTGCTGCATCACCTGGAGGAGCTGCACATCGCCTCCGACCGCAACCTCATCGACGTGCGCTTTCCCGTGCAGTGGGTGGTCCGGCCGCGTTCCGGCGAGCTGCATGATTACCGCGGGTACGCTGGCCAGGTCGCCGGTGGCGTCCTCAAGCCAGGGGACGACGTGATCGTCCTGCCGTCCGGTCTGACCTCGCGGATCGCCGCCGTCGACACCTTTGACGGCCCGGTCGCCGAGGCCTTCCCGCCGATGTCGGTGACGATACGCCTCGAAGACGATCTGGACGTCTCCCGCGGGGACATGATCGCTCGACCAGCGAACCAGCCGATGGTCGGTCAGGATATCGACATGATGGTCTGCTGGATGGCGGACGCGCCACTGTCGGCCAAGGCCCGGCTCGGGATCAAACACACCACCCGGTCCGTGCGCGGCGTGCTGAAGAAGATTGCCTACCGGGTGGACGTCGACACGCTGCACCGCGACGAGACCGTGTCGGAGCTGCGGCTCAACGATATCGGCCGGGTGACGGTCCGGACCATGACGCCGCTGTGCTTCGACCCGTACCGGCGTAACCGGACGACGGGCAGCGTGATCCTCATCGACGAGGCGACCGGGTCCACAGTCGGCGCCGGCATGATTCTTTAGAGCGCCTGGCAACAGCGGCGTGGATCAGGAGCAGCCGGCAACAGCGGCGTGGGGCGGGGCCGGGGCTCAACGACGCAGATAGCGCAGGAACAGGCTGCCGTCCTCCTCGAGGACATGACCGAGCGCCATCGTGACGGGCGTCGGCCACCGGCGGCCGCCGACGATCCGGATGCGGTCGGGGCCGACCAGCAACGGGGCGAGGGTCAGGCACAGCTCATCAAGGAGGCTGGCCCCCGCGAGAGCCGCGTGCAGCGACGGGCCGCCCTCGCACAGCACGCGTCCCAGCCCCCGTTCGGCGAGTGCGTCCAGCGCCGCCGCGAGATCCACTGTCTCGTCGCCGCAGACCAGCATGTCGGCGACCGCGGCGAGCTCCCGGTACCGGTCGGCCGGCGCGGCCCGGCAGGTGAGCACCAGCGGACGCACGTCAGCTCCGAACAGCCGGGCGGACGGGTCGAGCCGCAGGCTGCCGGAGATGACGGCGACCGGCGGGACCGGTGTCTGCCCGGCCGCGAGCCGTTGCTCGCGCCGTTGCGGTGGCACGATGACCGGCCCGTAGTCCTCGGCGACCGCGGTGCCGGCACCGACGAGGACGACGTCGGCGAGCCAGCGCAGGGTCCGGAAGACCCGGCGGTCGGCGCTGCCGCCCAGCGCGCCGGAACGGCCGTCCACCTCGGCGGCACCGTCGAGGGAGGAGACGAAGTTCGAACGGACGTGGACCTTGCCGGCCGCGACCGGCGGCAGCCGGTACCAGGCATCCAGGTCGACGTCGTCTGGCGCGGGCTCGCCATGGCCGCCGGCCGCGGCCTGGCCCGCCGGTCGGTCGCCGCGGTACCGCTCCCCGGGATGCTCCGCCGCCAGCAGGCGGGCGGACAGCTCCTGGGGGGACGACAACCGGCGCACTTCGCGGACTCTATTCCACCCGCTGCCGACCGTTGTGTGAGCGACAGCGCCACGAGCGACCGGCAACAGGCGGCGCGCGCCCCGGCCCCGCCGGCCCCGCGTTGCCGCGTCCCCTGTTGCCGCGTCCCCTGTTGCCGGGCGCGTCATGTGTGGGCTGTCGCATATCATGGCGGTCAGCGTGAGATGGTGTGAGTTACCTCGCCCGGTACTTCTCGGGGTGACATCGACCAGCGGCGTATCCGTAGGGTGAAAACATGCCGGAGAGTCTGGTCGACCGCCATCCTGAGGTACGTCCGGACGACTTGGTCGCGGCTCTTGTTCCGCCACCACGGTTCAGCGACGTCCGTTTCGCCACCTACCGGCCGGATCCGGGCGAGCCGAGCCAGGCCGATGCCGTTGCGGCGCTCGCCCGCTTTGCCGGCCGGGTCGCGCCGGGCGGGAGCCGGCCGGGGGGGCCGGCCGCTGCCGGTGGCCGAGGCCTGCTCCGGTTCGGACGCCGTGACAGCGGCGGACGCACCGCCCGCAACGCCGTTGGTGGGCCGGATGCCGGCCCCGCCCGGCCCGGGGTCTATCTCGACGGCGGCTTCGGGGTCGGCAAGACCCACCTGCTCGCGTCGCTGTGGCACGCGGTGCCGGGACCCAAGGCCTATGGGACGTTCGTGGAGATAACGTCGCTGGTCGGCGCGTTGGGGTTCGCCCGGACGGTGGAGGCGCTGTCCGGCCTGCGGCTGTTGGCGATCGACGAGTTCGAGCTCGACGACCCCGGCGACACGGTGCTCGTCTCCACCTTGTTGACGAGGCTTGTCGAGGCCGGCGTGCACCTGGCCGCGACCAGCAACACCCAGCCGGAGGATCTTGGCGCCGGCCGGTTCGGCGCGGACGACTTCCTGCGCGAGATCCAGGGGCTGTCGTCACGGTTCGACATCCTGCGGATCGCGGGCGAGGACTTCCGCCACCGCGGTCTGCCCAAGCCGCCCGCCCCGCAGCGCGACAACGAGGTCAGCCGCCGTGCCGCGATAACCCCCGGCGCCAGCGAGGACGGGTTCACCGAGCTGTGCGCGCATCTCGGCCAGTTGCACCCGTCCCGCTACGGCGCGCTTGTTGACGGTGTGGAACTGTGCTGTCTGCATGGCGTCACCGCGGTTGCCGACCAGGCGATGGCACTGCGGCTCGTGGTTCTCGCGGACCGGCTCTACGACCGGTCGATCCCGGTCGTGGCTTCCGGCCAGCCCTTCAACGAGCTGTTCTCGGCCGAGATGCTCGCCGGGCCGCACCGCAAGAAGTTCCAGCGCGCGATCTCGCGGCTTTCGGCGCTGGCCCGCGACGGCGGGCCCGGCGAGCTGACCGGCTGGGAAGGCACCGCCAAGGCGTCCTGACAGGGTCCAGGACACGCCACCGGCGGCTGTTGCGGAGAAGGGAGGCCGTCGCGGCGCGTGTGGCATCCTGGGACGCGGGCTCCCGGGCGCGGGTGATCAGGCCGACGACCGGGCCGCGGGATGCGTCGCCGTCGCCCGGACGCGATACTGGCGGGGCGGTGCTGATGGACCGAGGCGTCGGCGATGCCCGGTACCGCAGGCTCGCCGCGTCGCCTTCGGCCGGAAAGGACGGTTGTACGCATGACGACCTATGTTGTGCTGCTGGTCGTCGTGCTGCTGATCGCCGCCGCTGTGCTCGGCCTGTTGTATGTGCTGTTGTCCCGCGCTGAACGCCGCGAGCGCCGACACTGACGGGCGGTACGGCAGGCTGGTACAGCCTGTGCCCGCGATCGCGCCCCAGTTCGGTTTCTCCGCGGGCCCCGCTCCGTTGCCGCGTCAGAGCAGCCGGGCGATCACCACTGACTCCCCGTCGAGTTCGATGCGGCCCGGCATGTAGGTGAACCCGCTGGTGGACGCGGCCGGGACGTCGAACGGCACGCCTTCGACCGGTACCGGCTGCCGCCGCCGCGCGAGGTTGCACACGATCGCGACCTGGCCGCGGCGCAGTACGAACCACCGGGCATCCTCGTCAAAACTGCAGCGCACGCGGGACAGGCCTGGATCGGTGAGGTCCGGCAGGGTCCGGCGCAGGGTGATGAGCCGCCGGTACCACTTCAGCAGACCGGCGTGGCGCGGGGTCCTGAGCTCCGCCCAGTCCAGCTTTGAGCGGATGAAGGTTGCCTCGTCCTGCGGGTCGGGGATCTCGTCCGGTCCCCAGCCGTGCGCGGCGAACTCGCTCCGGCGCCCCTTGCGAACGGCCTCGGCCAGTCCGGGCGCGTTGTGGTCACTGAAGAACTGCCACGGCGTGGTCGCCCCCCACTCGTCACCCATGAACAACATCGGCGTGAACGGCGAGGTCAGCAGGAGCGCGGCGCCCACCCGCAGCAGGCCCGCGCTGAGCGTCTGCCCGGCGCGGTCGCCGACCGCCCGGTTGCCGATCTGGTCGTGGTTCTGCAGGAAGGTCACGAACCGATGCGCCGGGATGTGGCTGGGTACCGGGCGGCCGTGGGAGCGCCCGCGGAACGCCGAGTACGTTCCGTCGTGGACGAACGCGCGTTCCATCGCCTTGGCCAGGGCCGCGAGGGTGCCGAAGTCGCTGTAGTAGCCGTGACGCTCACCCGACAGCGCCGCCCACATGGCATGATGAACATCATCGCACCACTGCGCGTCCAGGCCGTGCCCACCGGCTTCGCGGGCGGTGACAAGCCGGGGGTCATTGAGGTCGGATTCGGCGATCGCGAACAGCGGCCGGCGCTGCTGGGCCGCGAGCCCGTGAACCGCGACGGCGATCTCCTCAAGGATGTGGATGGCACGGGTGTCGGCAAAGGCGTGCACCGCATCCAGCCGCAGGCCGTCGCAGTGGTAATGCCGCAGCCAGCTGAGCGCGTTGTCAATGATGAATGCCCGGACCTCGTCGGAGCCGGGGGCGTCAAGGTTGACGGCCGGCCCCCACGGAGTGTCGTGGGAGTCGGTGAAGTAGGGGCCGAAGCGGGCGAGGTGGTTTCCGTCGGGGCCGAGATGGTTGTAGACGACATCCATGATCACGCCGATTCCCCGGCTGTGGGCCGCGTCGACGAACCGCTTGAGCCCGTCCGGGCCGCCGTAGGACTCGTGCACGGCGAACAGGCCCACACCGTCGTAGCCCCAACCGTGGCGGCCCGCGAAGGCGTTGACGGGCAGCAGCTCGACGGCGTCCACCCCGAGGGCCACCAGATGGTCGAGCCGTTCGATGGCCGCGTCGAAGGTGCCGGCTCGGGTGAACGTGCCGATGTGCAGTTCGTAGAGGACGCTACCGGCCAGCGTCACCCCTCGCCACGTACCATCCGTCCAGGTAAACAGAGAGTGGTCGATGAGCCGGGAGCGACCGTGGACGCCGTGCGGCTGGCTGGCGGAGCGCGGGTCCGGTACCTCGTCGACCTCACCGTCGATCAGGTAGGCGTACTCGGTGCCGTGGCCCGCGGCGGGTACGTTCACCCACCACCAGCCGCCGTCGTCGGTCAGCATCTCGTGGACGGTCTCGTTACCACCAGTATTGGTGATCACGCTCACCGTTTTGGCTTCTGGCACCCACACGCGGAAAGTGCTCATCCGTACTGTCTACCCGTCGTCGAATCCGTGAGCATCTGTGATCCTGATTTCACGGCACTGTTACCGGTGTGGCGTAGGACACGCCACACGGCTGCCTCGGAAGGGGTTTCGTCGCCCGCCGGACGAGCTGGAGCTTGCTGTGCCATGTTTCAGGGCATCACATGCGGGCCCGTCCCGCACAGCGTTTCAGCTGATTTTCAGCCGGGTCACGCCCGTTCTCCTGGTTACCGGCGATCATTCTTTCGGCGCGTGCCCGGCGGTGTTTCGGTCAGGTGTTTCGGTCAGGCGGTGCGGACGAGGAGGCTGACGGGGAAGTCGCGCAGCAACCGCAGGACGTAGGCGACGCCGCCGTCGTGCCGGCGGCCGGTGAACAGGTCGGTCCAACGACCGTCGGGCAGCGGGAGGGTGGTGTCCCGCCAGCCGCCGCCGCGGCGCAGCCCGAGCACCAGCCGGGGCGCCACCGCGATCACCTCCCCGGAGCGGACAAAGGCGACCACGTGCTCGGCCGCCGAGCCTGATGCCCACAGCGGCCGGTAGGTCGCTTCCGCGCCGAACCACTGCGGATGTTCCCGGCGCAGCCTTAACGCACGGGCGACAACCAGCAGTTTCGCCGCGCCGGTGTCGTCGAGCGCGGGTGGCTTGCGGGCGCCTGGATCCGGCCCGAGCTCGGTCAGCAGCTTCGCCCGCTCGCCGAAGTTGACCGGCCGCCGATTGTCCGGGTCGACCAGGGAGGCGTCCCACACTTCCTGGCCCTGATAGACATCGGGCACGCCGGGACAGACCAGCTGGAGAAGCTTCTGGGCGAGGGAGTTCTGGCGCCCGAGCTCCACCAGGGCCGCAACATAGGTTTCCAGGGCGGCCACGTAGTCTCGGTCGTCGAGGACGGCGTCGACGTAGTTCACCAGCGCGGCCTCGTAGCCGGCGTCCGGGTCGGTCCAGGAGGTGTACATCTTGGCCTCGCGGACGGCTTTGAGCAGGTGATCCCGGGCGCGCTCGATCGGCAGCGGCCACGCGCCGACCAGGGTCTGCGCCAGCAGGTAGCAGGCCTCCCGGTCCGGCCAGCCACGTTCGGTGTCCGTGTGCCGCTCGCCCAGGGCGATCAGGCGGCGGGCCAGCTCGCCCCAGCCGTGCGGGTCCTCGGTCAGGACGGCGAGCCTGGCCCGCACGTCCTCCGAGCGCTTGGTGTCGTGGGTGGACAGCGCCGTCATCGTCAGCGGCCACGTCCGTTGGATGATCGCGTTGGCCTCGTGGAACTCGTGCACAGCGCTGTGCGGATGCCCGGCGGGAAAGCCGGGGAAGTCGCCGGGAGCGCCGCCGACCTCGTTGAGGGCGATCATCCGGCCGTAACGGTAGAAGGCGGTGTCCTCGATGCCCTTGGCCATGACGGGCCCGGTGGTCTGTTGGAACCGCACCACGAACTCGGACGGGCCGGCCAGCGCCAGGTTCTCGATGAGATCGATCTCGCTGGACCGCCGCGGCAGGGACTCCCGGGCGCGCTCGCACGCCCCGACCACGTGCGCTCGAGCCTCCAGGGTCGCGGCCCCGCCTGGCCGGATGTAGGCGCGGTAGACCGCGAACGCGGCCAGCACCTCCGCGAGCGCGTCGCGAAGACCGGTACGCGTCAGGTCCGCGCGCCGCCGCCGCGCCTCGGTGAGCGCGAGTGCCGCCAGCCGCTCCAGCTCCGGGCGCAGGACATCCGTGAGCGCGTCCAGCTTCGCCGTGTGGGCGACGGCCGCGAAGTCGGGCGACGAACCGGTGATACCGGTGTACAGCTGGGTGATGGGCCTGGCCGCTGTCGGGTCGATGAACAGCCGGGTGAGCCGGTTGAGTGTGTCGTAGCCGGTGGTGCCGGCGCAGGCCCAGGTGCCGGGCAGGGCCTCGCCCGGTTCGAGGATCTTCTCCACGACCGTCCACACGCCGCCGGTGGCCTCGGACAGCCTGCGCAGGTAGTCCTCGGGATCGGCGAGGCCATCTGGATGGTCGACCCGCAGGCCATCGACGGCGCCGGCGCGCACCTGGTCGAGGATCAGGCGATGGGTCGCGGCGAAGACGGCCGGCTCCTCCTGGCGCAGGCCCACGAGGGTGGTGATGTCGAAGAACCGGCGGTAGTTGAGCTCGGTGCCGGCGACCCGCCAGAAGCACAGCCGGTAGTGCTGCCGGTCGAGGGTGGCGGCTATGTCGCCTGGTGTGGCGGTCCCCTCGGCCACCGGCAGCACGTGGTCGTGATAAACGATCACTGATTCGGCGTCGTCGTTCGTCGCGAGCCTGATCTCCCCGCCCGCGAGGCAGTCCGCCAGCGGCTCACCCAGAATCGGGACGACGACCTTGCCGGGGTTGTCCGGGGAGTCCCAGTCGATGTCGAACCAGGAGGCGTACGGCGACGCCCGGCCCTCCCGCAGCACCGACCACCAGCCGGCGTTCACCGACTCCGGCGCGGCGATCGCCATGTGGTTCGGCACCAGGTCCACCACGAGGCCGAGGCCCGCCTTGCGGCAGGCGGTCACCAGCCGGCGGAAGCCGGCCGGACCGCCGAGCTCGGGGCTGATCTGATCGTGGTTGACGACGTCGTAGCCGTGGGCCGAACCGTCGACCGCTTCAAGCACGGGCGAGCAGTACAGGTGGGTGACCCCGAGGGCGGCCAGGTAGGGCACGATGACAGCCGCGTCGGTGAAGGAGAACTCCATGCTCAGTTGCAGCCGGTAGGTCGAGCCGGGGACCGGCCGGGCGGGCGCCGGGATGCCGCCGTCCCGTGGCTCAGTCGGCACAGCGCAGCACCAGGGCTGACCGGGCGTCGACCTCGATCGGGTCGTTGGCCTTCACGATCCGGCTGGTGGCGCGCGCGTCCGGCGCGGCGCTCTCACGCGTGCCGGCAGCCGCGGTCACGACCGCGGTGGGTACCCGGGTGTCGATGACGATCTCCCAGCTGGTGCCGAAGTTCTCCGGTGGCACGCGGAATCCGAGCGGTTCGAAGTGCGCGTTGAAGAAGAGCAGGAACGACTGGTCGACGACGTTCTCACCACGATGGTTGCGATCGGGTATGCCGTGGCCGTTGAGGAACATCCCCAGGGAGCGCGCCAGGCCGAACTCCCAGTCGGCGTCGGACATCTCGGTGCCATCCGGCAGGAGCCAGACGATGTCCTTGAGCGGCTCCCCGTCCCTGAGCGGCTCCCCGCCGTCCGAGCCGTGCCCCGAGGTACCACCGGAGCCACGAATCGCGTCCCCCTGAAAGAACCGCCGGCGGCGGAACACCGCGTGTTCCCGGCGCAGGGCGGACACGAGCGCGGTGAACTCCACCAGGCTCGCGTTGCGTTCCGCCAGCGACCAGTCCAACCAGGAGATTTCGTTGTCCTGGCAGTAGCCGTTGTTGTTGCCGTGCTGTGTGCGCCCCATCTCGTCACCGGCCACCAGCATGGGTACGCCCTGCGAGAGAAAGAGCGTGGTGAGGAAGTTCCGGACCTGGGCCGCGCGTAGCGCGAGCACGTCCGGATCGTCGGTCGGTCCCTCCGCCCCGCAGTTCCAGGACCGGTTGTCATCCGATCCGTCCCAGTTGTCCTCGCCATTGATTTCATTGTGTTTGCTGTTGTAGGAGACCAGGTCGTTGAGGGTGAAGCCGTCGTGGGCCGTGATGAAATTGATGGAGGCGGAGGGCCGCCGGCCGTCGGATTCATAGAGGTCGCTCGACCCGGTCAGGCGGGAGGCGAACTCGGCGATGCCATGGTCCTGGCCGCGCCAGAAGTCGCGCACGGTGTCACGGTACTTACCGTTCCACTCGGTCCACAGCGGTGGGAAGTTGCCGACCTGGTAACCGCCCGCGCCCAGATCCCAGGGCTCGGCAATCAGTTTGACCTGGGAGACGACCGGATCCTGCTGGACGAGGTCGAAGAAGGAGGACAGCCGGTCAACCTCGTAGAACTCGCGTGCCAGCGTCGCGGCCAGATCGAACCGGAATCCGTCGACGTGCATCTCGGTAACCCAGTAACGGAGCGAGTCCATGATGAGCTGGAGGACATGCGGGTGACGGACCCGCATACTGTTCCCCGTGCCGGTGTAGTCCATATAGTAGCGCGGATCGTCCTCTATCAGCCGATAGTAGGCGGTGTTGTCGATCCCGCGGAAGCAGAGCATGGGACCCATGTGATTGCCCTCGGCCGTGTGGTTGTAGACCACGTCGAGGATTACCTCGATACCGGCGTCGTGCAGGTTCTTCACCATCAGCTTGAACTCCTGGACCTGCTGCCCGGCCCGGGTCGCGGCCGCGTAGGCGTTGTGGGGGGCCAGGAAGGCCAGTGAGTTGTATCCCCAGTAGTTGCGCAGGCCGCGGCTGACCAGATGCTCATCCTGGACGAACTGGTGGACGGGCATGAGCTCCACGGCGGTCACACCGAGCCGATGGTAGTGGTCGATCATGATCGGATGTGCCACGCCGGCATAGGTGCCGCGGTACTCCGCCGGCAGTCCCGGGTGCGCGATCGTGAGGCCGCGCACGTGCGCCTCGTAGATGACGGTCTCGTTGTACGGGGTGCGCGGCGGGCGGTCGTTGTCCCAGTCGAAGAACGGGCTGATGACCACCGACTTCATCATCCGTGAGGCGGAATCGGCGGTGTTCATGCTGTCCGGGTCGCCGAAGTTGTAACCGAACACCGACTGGTCCCAGTCGATCTCGCCGTCAACGGCCTTCGCGTACGGGTCGAGGAGCAGCTTGTGGGGATTGCAACGCAGCCCCCTAGCCGGGTCGTGAGGGCCGTGCACCCGATAGCCGTATCGCTGGCCGGGGCCGATGCTGGGCAGGAACCCGTGGTAGACGAATGCGTCGACTTCCTTCAGCTCGACGCGTGTCTCGGCATCGTCATCGTCGAACAGGCACAGCTCGACCTTCTCGGCGATCTCGGAGAAGATCGCGAAATTGGTCCCGGTGCCGCCATAGGTGGCACCGAGCGGATAGGGGCTGCCCGGCCAGACTTGCAACATACGCACGGAGCCTACGGGTGGTCGGGGATCCAGCGCCGACCGGCGCGGGTCTGGATGAGCCCCACGGGCCGGGTGAGTCCAGGCGGACGGTTTTCTGATCCTGTCAGGCTGGATCGTGCCAGGCCCGATCGTTGCGGGGGGATCAGCCGTACCGTGATGTGATCATATGCGGATTCGGTCCATTCGTGTTGCCGGCCATAAGAGCGACCGGCAACAGGAGAGTAGATCAAGGAATGGGGCTGGGGCGCGTGTATCGCGAGGCGGCGCGGGGAGCCACTTCCGTTGCTGGTCGCGCTACGGCGTGTCCCGGAAGTCGTCGTTCGATCAGGGAGCCCGCGTCCAGGCGGCTCCCGAAACACGCCCTGACCGTGCTCCGGCCATGAGCCCGGCCGCGGCGCGCCGGTGTTGGGACGCGCCCGGTCACTGGACCGGCCGACGGCGTCACGAATCATCCGGATATCGCCCGAATGAACATGGATTGTCTGCCAGGGGGCGGGTATGGACGCGGCGGCAGCCCATGGCACCATCGGTACCGCACGGCGCGGACGATCGTGAGGCGAGGTCGCAGGGGAAGGCGTAACTCGTCGACGGAGGTCTTGCGTGGTCGCAATGTCATCAGCACGAGATCTTGTGTCAGGTCCGGCGTCCTTCAAGGTTCCCGGCATGTTGGCGGTTCTGGCCTGCCCGCCGCCGCTGTGTCCGCACCTGGAGTTCGCCGTGTCCGCCGTGCTGTCCTCGCCGGTGTCGCTGACCTGGAGCGAACAGCCACGGTCCCCGGGCTCGCTCTACGCGGGCCTGGAGTGGCAGGCTCCGTGCGGCACGGCCGGGCGTCTCGCGGGCCAGCTGCGTCGCCTCGGTCATGTCTCCTTCGACGTGGTCGAGGGCCCGTCGCCGGGCTGCGATTCGGAGCGCTACTCCCATACGCCCGAGCTCGGTCTGCACCGCGCGTCGATCGCCGCGAACGGGGACATCGTCGTTGGGGAAGCCGCGCTGCGTGCCCTCATCGAGCGGGGAGAGGGGCGGGAGACCCTCGCCAGAGGGCTGCAGCGCCTGCTGGGCACGGCATGGGACGAGGCCTTGGAGCCGTTCCGGCAGGCAGCCCACGGAGCTCCGGTGACCTGGTTGCGCCGGACGGGCTGACCCGGCTGTTCCCGCCCGGTCCCAGCGTGCGGCCTTGGCCCGCCCGGCGGCGACGAGACGCACCGGCTGGGTTCCGGCTGGACGGACTTTCGTTTATGATCATCGAAATTGATGTGGCGAAGGCCACACCCGATGGGGATCGTCCTAACGGGCACATACCCCACCGGTCGTGCGTTGTGGGTTGCGCACGAGACGTACTCAATTCACGGGAGAATTTCAGTGGCCACCGATTACGACACCCCCCGCACCACCGATGCCGAGGAGGTTTCCGAGCAGAGTCTGGAGGCGCTCAAGGCGCGGCGGGCGGATGCGGCGGCCGACCTCGGAGACGATGTCGACCCGTTCGAGGCCGAACTTGACCTACCCGGCGCGGATCTGTCCGGCGAGGAACTGACGGTCCGCGTCCTGCCCCGCCAGGCGGACGAGTTCACCTGCAAGAGCTGCTTCCTGGTCCACCACCGCAGCCAGCTCGCCGACAGCCGGCGCATGATCTGTGCCGACTGCGCGGCATAAGAGCGACCGGCAACAGGGCTGGCCGGCTCGCGGCGTCCGGGCGGCGCTTCGCGACGCATCCGCCGGGCAGCTGGCATACCCTGACGGGCCTCCCAGATCGGCTTCGCCCAGCCGGCCGGAACCCCGGCTTGCGGCGGCGGCCCGTAAGGCGGGGCCGGTAGGTCATCAATAGCGCCGGATGTATCCGCCGGCGTGTCAGCCGATAGTGATCTATCCGACAGCCGGCCGGTACGGAGCGGGTTCGCCTGGCGGGCCACAGGCGATGCGATCGTGGTTCTGTCGCGTCGCCGACGGCCGGAGTTTTGAGCGGCTCCGGTAACAGGGCTGGCCGGCTCGCGGCGTCCGGGCGGCGCTTCGGGACGCATCCGCCGGGCAGCTGGCATGCCCTGACGGGCTTCCCAGATCGGCTTCGCCCAGCCGGCCAGAACCCCGGCTTGCGGCTGCGACCACGTCACGCGCTGACGGGGACGACGAGCGCGAACGCACCAGGCGGGCTCGGGTGGGCCGGGATGCCGGGCAATGTGATGGGCCTGGGCAATGCCATGGGCCTGGACGCGATGGGCTCGGGCGCGATGGGCTCGGGCGCGGTTGGGCCGCGCCGGGCGCGCTCCGCACCGTCTCCCGCGGGGCGCCGGTGAGATTGTGGGACCGGGCTCGTGGGGCTCTGACGCGATACGGGACGGGCGGCTGGGATACGCTCCTGCGGCAGCATCTACAGCTTGTCGAAGAGCCTTGCGCCGACCGCTTGGTTCGGTCGGATCGGCGCATTCGTGGGAGGCAGGACCTGGTGACCCGATCCTTCGGCCGAACTCGGCCGTTGCCCGCCGATGTCGAGGTGGCGACTGCCCGCGACGTTCCTTCGGCGGGGAGCACGAACCGCGCGAGGAGCGCTGGCCGGCGCTCTGTCCGATCCGGTTCCCCGTGGCGGGCGCTACGACTAGTGACCGGCTTTGCATTTTTGGCACTGCTGGCAACTGCCTGTGACGTACCCAACTTCGGGTTTCCGGATGGGGTGACGGACCTTACGCCGCGCATCCTGAACCTGTGGCAGGGCTCTGTGATCGCGGCGCTTGCCGTGGGTGCGTTCACCTGGGCTTTGATCTTCTATGCGATCATCATGTTCCGCAGGAAGTCGGACGAGCTGCCCCAACAGGTGCGGTACAACCTCCCGGTCGAGATTCTTTACACGGTCGTGCCGCTGGTCATCGTCGCCGGACTGTTCTATTACACCGCCCGCGATGAGATCGAGATCGACAAACTTCCGCCCAACCCGGATGTCACCGTCAATGTGATCGGTTTCCGGTGGAACTGGCAGTTCCGCTACCTCGACACGGGCCAGCACGGCACGATCCCGGTGGAGGTCACCGGCAGGCCCGGCGAGCCCGCGGTGCTGGTGCTCCCGCAGGGCCGCACGATCCGTTTCGTGGAGACCTCCCCGGATGTCATCCACTCCTTCTGGGTGCCCGAGTTCCTGTTCAAGCGGGACGTCGTCCCCGGCCGGATCAACCAGTTCCAGCTCACGATCACCAAGACCGGGACCTTCATCGGTCGTTGCGCGGAACTGTGTGGGGTTGATCATGATCGGATGAACTTCTACGTGAAGGTCGTCCCGGGTGACGAGTACGACCGCTTCATCGCCGAGCGGACCCGGCCGGCCGCGCTGGCGGCGGCCGGGCCGGTCACCCCTGGGGCGACCACGCTGACATCCGCCGGAACTACCACTCCCGGGAGCGGACAGTGACACTGGTGCACGAGCCGCCAGCCGGCCACGTCGAGGACCTGCACGCCAAGCCGCGTACCAACCTGCTCGGTTATCTGCGCACGACGTCGCACAAGGACATCGCCGTGATGTACGGCGTGACGGCGTTCGCGTTCTTCCTCTTCGCCGGGATCATGGCCGAGATGATGCGGGCGGAGCTGGCCAGGCCCGGCCTGCAGTTCCTGTCGAACGAGCAGTTCAACCAGCTGTTCACCATGCACGGCACGCTGATGCTGCTGATGTTCGCCACACCTATGGCGTTCGCGTTCGCGAACTTCCTGATCCCGTTGCAGATCGGCTCGCCGGACGTGGCGTTCCCGCGGCTCAACGCCCTGTCGTTCTGGTTCTTCTTCTTCGGGAGCCTCACCGTCATCGCCGGGTTCCTGACCCCGAACGGTGCGGCGGACTTCGGCTGGTTCGCCTATGCGCCGCTCAACAACGCGGTCTACTCGCCGGGCGCCGGTGCCGATATGTGGATCATGGGCCTGGCGGTGTCGGGTCTGGGCACCATCCTCGGCGCCGTCAACATGATTACGACGATCCTCTGCCTACGCGCCCCGGGCATGACCATGTTCCGGCTACCGATCTTCTGTTGGAACTTCCTCGTCACATCGATCCTGGTTCTGGTCGCCTTCCCGGTGCTCGCCGGTGCGCTGCTGGCGCTGGAAGCCGACCGGCGCCTGGGCGCCCACGTGTTTGACGCGGCCAACGGTGGCGCCATCCTGTGGCAGCATCTGTTCTGGTTCTTCGGCCATCCCGAGGTCTACATCATCGCCCTGCCGTTCTTCGGGATCATCAGTGAGGTACTGCCGGTCTTCTCCCGGAAGCCGCTGTTCGGGTACAAGGGCCTCGTCTTCGCCACGATCGGGATCGGGGCATTGTCGGTAGCGGTGTGGGCGCACCACATGTTCGTCACCGGCGCGGTCCTGCTGCCCTTCTTCGCGTTCCTGTCCTTCCTGATCGCGGTGCCGACCGGCATGAAGTACTTCAACTGGATCGGCACCATGTGGCGGGGCCAGGTCAGCTTCGAGACGCCCATGCTCTTCGCCCTGGGCTTTCTCGTGACCTTCCTGTTCGGTGGTCTGACGGGTGTCCTGCTGGCGAGCCCGCCGATCGACTTCCACGTCAGTGACAGCTACTTCGTGGTCGCCCACTTCCACTACGTGGTGTTCGGCTCGGTGGTCTTCGCCGCATATGCCGGGATCTACTTCTGGTTCCCGAAGGTGACCGGGCGCATGCTCGACGAGAAGCTCGGGAAGGTCCATTTCTGGACGCTGTTCTTCGGCTTCCACCTGACCTTCATGATCCAGCACTGGCTGGGTGTCAAGGGCATGCCGCGACGGGTGGCCGACTACTCGCCGACCGACGGATTCACCACGTACAACACGATTTCCACGGCCGGTGCCTTCCTGCTGGCCACGTCGACCCTGCCGTTCATGTACAACGTCTGGCGTTCCTACAAAAAGGGCGAGCTGGCCGTCGTGGACGACCCCTGGGGCTATGGAAACTCCCTGGAATGGGCGACATCCTGCCCGCCGCCACGGCACAACTTCCGCTCGCTGCCACGCATCCGGTCGGAACGGCCCGCCTTTGACCTGCACTATCCGCAGGCGGCCGGGAAAATCGACTATCACGCCACACCCGAGATCAGGTAGCCGGGCCCGGAAGAAGCTGGAGCGGAGCAGCAGCCATGAAGATCGAGGGCGTCGTCTTCCTCGTGTTCACCGTCTTCTGCACGGTGGTCGACATCGTTTACTGGTTCACCTCGCAGGACCCGACCGGTACGGTCGCGCTCGCGCTGTGCGGCGGCCTCGGCCTGCTCGTTGGCGGGTACCTGCTGTTCACCGCCCGGCGTATCGGGGCCCGGCCGCAGGATCTTCTCGATGCCGAGGTCGCGGACGGTGCCGGCGAGCTCGGTCACTTCACCCCGGGCAGCTACTATCCGTTCTTCATTGCGGCCAGCGCCAGCCTGGTGATTCTCGGCGTCATCTTCGGGGTCTGGCTGGCTCTCATCGGGGTGCTCATGACGTTGCTGTTCGTCGTGTGCCTGCTGTTTGAGAACTTCTGGCACCCACCGGTCCCGGAGGACTGAGCGGTCGGCTGGTGGTGCCCCGGCGGTGCGCGCCGGGGCACCACCAGCCCTCGACCGTGCTGGGCAGCCGGCGGCAGCGCCGGCACCGGCATGGCGGACGCCCTCAGACCGCCGCTTCAGACCGTGGCCGGAGCAATGGCCTGGCTCGTCTGGATCCACCGCCGCAGAGCGGCTTCGGCCGCGCCGGAGTCCAGCGACCATGCGGCGCGGCTGAACTGGCGTCGCAGCTGTTCGGCCACGGGCGTGGTGGTCGTCGGCCCGACCGCGGCGACCAGCGCGGCCGCGGCGGCCAGCAGGACAGCGTCCCGCACCGGCCCAGGACGTCCCGCCAGTAGCTTCCGGGTCACCTCGGCGTTGTAAGCGGCGTCGGCTCCCCGCAGTTCCGCCGGGTCACCGGGGCGGATACCGATGTCCCGGGGATCGAAGGTCTCCATGCGCACCTCGCCGCCCGCGACGACCCACACCGTCGAGGTGGTGGCGGGCGTGAGCTCGTCGAGGCCGTCGTCACCGCGGAACACCAGCCCTCGCGTCCCGCGCGCGGCGAGAACCCCGGCGACGACCGGCGCGAGCCGCGCATCGGCGACGCCGACGGCCTGGGCCGCGGGGCGGCCCGGGTTGCTCAGCGGCCCAAGGATATTGAAAACCGTGGGCACGCCGAGTTCGCGCCTGGTCCCGGCGGTGTGTCGCATGGCCGGGTGGAAGACCGGCGCGAAGCAGAACGTGGCGCCGGCCTTGGCGAGGCAGGCGCTGACACCGGCAGGCGACAGATCGATGACAACGCCGAGTTCGGTCAGCAGATCGGCCGATCCGCAGGCGGATGACGCGGCCCGGTTCCCATGCTTGATCACAGGTATGCCGGACCCCGCGATGACGAGGGCGGCCATGGTCGACACGTTCACCGAATGCGACTGGTCGCCCCCGGTACCGCAGGTGTCCACGGCGCGTTCGCGGACGTCGTCGGGGACCTCCAGCGGCGTCGCGAAGTCGAGCATCGCCCGGAGCAGCCCGCGGACCTCCTCGGGGGTCTCGCCCTTGGCCCGCAGCGCGACCGCGAAACCAGCGATCTGAGCGGGGGAGGCGTTACCGGACATGATCTGGGTCATCGCCCACGCGGTGTCCGCGGCACCCAGGGCCTCGTCCCGCAACAGCATGCCGAGAAGACCGGGCCAGCCCCGCGCGGCCGAGCGCGCCGCGCCAGGCTCCAGGTCCGCGCCCGCATCCGCCGGTGGAACCGGTGCGCCCGTCACCATCTCGCCCGTCTGTCGGTGGGCCCGCAGCATCTGCTCACGGTCACGGTCGGGCTCAGGCGCCCGCGACCGGCGTACCAGCCGCGGGCGAGGAGCCCGGCCGCGCCGCGAGCGAGCGTCGGGCACGCAGCAGGGCGACCACGACCTCGGCGAGTTCGGCGGGGTCCACCGGATGGGTGACCACCGCGTCCGCCTGTGACCAGCTGCCGAGCCAGCGGTCGTCCCGCCGGGCCACCAGCAGGACGGTGGGCGGGCAGTTCGGGATCTCGTTTTTGATCTGTCGGGAGAGCCCCATGCCGCCGGTCGGCGTCGCTTCCGCGTCCAGCACACAGATGTCGGCGTCCCGGTGGTCGACGGCATCGATGAGGGCCGGGCCGTCGGCCACGTCCAGGAACTCGAGCGGCCCGAGCTCGGGGTCAGGCCGCGGGCCGATGGCGAGTCTCACCCGCTCGCGGATGTCGGGCCTGTCCGCGTACACGAGAACCGTACTCATGTGACCGCGAGCCTTTCAGTCGGGTGGTGTGCTGGCTGGGCGCGCCCCGGCGCCCGGTGGCTGATCCACCTGCCGCGCACGCATGCACGACCTGAGCGGCAACCGGACAACTGGGAACCCGCCGGCAGGCTATCCGATGACGCCCGTGGGCGGTGGCTCCGCCTGGTCCGGCCGGGACACCGCCGCTCGTGTCCCGCGGCTGACATCGGCTGACATCGGCGCGCAGGGGAGCGCAGGGGAGCGTTTCGCCAGTTGCGAGGGGACCCTGACTGAGAGATAGTGAGACTCGTTCTCATGCTATGGACGAGTATCGATGTACCTGAATCAGCATCCATACGCTGCGTATCCACGCGCTAGGTCGGGATGTACGGCGTATGGATACATACGGTCGCCAACATCGGATGTGTCATGGCTGGTCAGCAGGATCTTCGCCTCACGCCTCAGCGCCGCGCGGTGCTGGAGGTGCTCCGAACCGCCCATGACCATCCGACGGCGGCGGAGGTCTACGCTCGTGTCCGGGCGGTCGCGCCGGGCATCGGCGCCGCGACCGTTTACCGGGCGCTGGGGCTGCTGGTCAGGGCCGGCTACGCCCTGGAACTCAGCCTCGGTAACGGTGTCGCGGCCCGGTACGACGCGAATGTCGCGCGTCACGACCACGCGGTCTGCGACCGCTGTGGCCGGGCCGTGGATATAGATCTTCCTGTTCCGGCGGAGCTGGTGAACGCGCTGTCGCGGCGTACCGGATTCGCGATCACAGGTTACGACCTGCAATTCCGTGGCCTGTGTCCGGCCTGTCAGACCAACGGTCCGAGATAGGGGCTCCGATATCCAGGGGCCTGGTGCCTGGATCGACAATCAGTATCCCCGGCCGTCGCTCCGGCGCCGGGGCGGACCACGATCGACAAAGGAGATCCACATGCCGCAGCTTGACGGTACGAAGACACACGAGAACCTCAAGGAGGCGTTCGCGGGCGAGAGCCAGGCGAACCGCCGTTACCTGTACTTCGCCCGCCGAGCCGACATCGAGGGCCTGACCGACGCGGCCTCGCTCTTCCGCGACACCGCGGAGGGCGAGACCGGGCACGCCTTCGGTCATCTGGACTTCCTGGCCGCGGTGGGCGACCCCGCGACCGGGGAACCGCTGGGCAAGACCACGGCGAATCTCGCCAGCGCCGTGGCGGGGGAGACCTACGAGTTCACCGCGATGTACCCGGGCTTCGCCAAGACCGCGCGGGACGAGGGCTTCGAGGAGATCGCGGACTGGTTCGCCACGCTCGCGCGGGCCGAGAAGACCCATGCCGGACGTTTCAAGAAGGCGCTCGACGCGGTCGTCGCTGACGAGAAGGCCGAGCAGGAAGCCTGATCTTTCCGTAACAGCCGCCCGGCCAACGGCGGCGCGGTCATCGTGCGCCGCCGGCGGCCGGGCGAACCGTGACCGTCCCCATCAGATCGTCCCCATCAGACGTGTGGGAGTTCCAACGATGGCACTCACTGTCGCTGACATTGTCACTGACCCCGAGGTCTACTCCGCGCGGCGCCAGGACGCCCGCGCCCGGATCCTTCCGGTCCGAGCGGAACGCCGCATCCGGGTCGGGGACATGCTTCTCTTCGAGTTCGAGAATGAGGAAACCCTGCGTTATCAGGTGCAGGAGATGGTCTATACCGAGCGCCTGCGCAGCCTCGCGGACGTCGCGCATGAGATCGAGATCTATTCTCGGCTGCTTCCCGCCAGCCACGTTCTGACCACCACCGTCTTTATCGAGCTTGACGTCGCTGAGACCGTCCGCGCGGAGCTGGCGCGGCTGGCCGGGATCCAGCGCAGCATCCGCCTGGAGATCGGCGGGCTCCCGGTGCCGGCCGAGGAGATCCCGGGTCCGGACGAGGCCCCGGGCGTTCCCACCGCGACTGTCTCCGTGCACATGCTGCGGTTTCCCCTGAGCGACTCCGCTCGTGACGCCTTCCGTGATCCGGCTGTGCTGGTCGAGCTGGTGGTCGATCACCCCGCGTACAACGAGGCGACCCCGGTCACGGGCGCGGCCCGGAAGAGTTTGATCGCGGATCTCACACTGCGTGGCTGAGAGCGCCGGGCGGGCCCGGGGCGTTCCGGTCGCGGGCGCTGTCACCGGCCGCGGGCGCTGTCCCGGGCCGCGAGCCGAGCCAGCCAGGCGTTGTAGGCCGCTTCCCGGGCGAGCAACTCGGAGTCCGGGTCCGGGGCTCGCGGTGCGTCCAGGTTCTTGTCCGGACCGGTGGCGGGCACCGCGGCGGGGGAGATCGCCAGCCGGTCGAGTCGGTCGAGCCGGCGGTCCTCCCGGGCGGCTTCCCGGCCATCGGCTCGTGACCACTGGATGAACAGGGCGACGAACACCACTGCGCCCACCAGTTCGCCCGCGGCCCACATGAGCCCCGCACCGGTCTGCTGGTCGCCCAACAGGCTGGATCCCCAGGTTCGCCCCAGCGAGGCGTACCAGCCTTCGGCGAAGACGTCATTGGTCGTGAACATCGCCAGCGCCCACAGCGCGTGCAGCGGGAACGTCACGAACAGCAGGAGCAGGCGCCCCCAGTAGGGCAGGCGGCCGGGGATGGGGTCAAGCCCGATGACCGGCCAGTAGAACAGGCAGCCGACCAGCAGAAAGTGGATGTGCAGGAGGAGATGCAGCGGCGGGTGCCGCAATGATGACTCGTAGAGACTGGTGAAGTACAATCCGTATAGGCTGACGATGAACACGGTGAAGCCGACCAGCGGGAAGGTCATCACCCGGGCCGCGCGGCTGTGCAACAGCCTCACCAGCAGGCTGCGGGAACGTCGCGGCAGCGCGCGCAGCGCGAGCGTGACCGGCGCCCCGAGCGCGAGCGGTATCGGTGCGACCGTGCCCAGCAGCAGGTGCTGGACGGCGTGTGCGCTGAACAGCGCGGTGTCGTAGGCGGCGATCCCGCCGACGAGCGCGTACCCGACGACAACCAGGCCGGCGAGCCAGGACGCCGTCCGCCACGGGCTCCAGGCGTCGCCGCGATCTGTGAGCCTGCGCACTCCGAGCAGGTACAGCCCGGCCATCGTGGCGATCAGGAGCAGCGGGCCGGGCTCGGGTGAAACGTGCAGGAGCATCCGCCCGACAGTCGGTGGGGGCGGCAGTTGTCCCTGTCCGGAGGCTGCGAACAGGTCTTGCGCAGCTGTTGGGGCAAGCGTGCCGGGACTGGTCACGACTTCCGTCACCTCGCTTGGGCCGGGGCTCGCTCGAGCCCTCGACGGCTCGTAGTCCTACCGAATGTCGAACCTACGGTGGCGCTTGGCGGAACGCGTGCCAGAATGACCGACGTGGCTTCCGCCCCCGTCCTTGAGAAGGCTCCGCCGCCGCACCCCACGGCCAACCGGCCGTCGATGGTTTCCGTGGGAACGATCGTGTGGCTGTCGTCGGAGCTGATGTTCTTCGCGGCCCTGTTCGCGATGTACTACACGATCCGCTCGGTCAACAGCGACAACTGGCCGCCGGTCACCGGCGATCCCGCGGGGTCCGAGATCGGCCCGGTGCACCTGCACGTCGGCTACGCGCTCGTCTTCACGACGATCCTGGTGCTGTCGAGCCTGACCTGCCAGCTGGGCGTCTTCGCCGCGGAACGAGGCGATGTGTACGGCCTGCGTCGTTGGTACCTCATCACGCTGGTCATGGGTGCCGTGTTCGTCGGTGGCCAGGCGTGGGAGTACTTCCACGAGAACGAGTTCTCGATCTCGTCGCATGCCTACGGGTCTGTCTACTACCTCACGACCGGCTTCCACGGGCTGCACGTGATCGGTGGGCTGGTGGCCTTCGTGATCGTCCTGGCCCGGTCGACCTACGGCAGCTTCACCCCTGAGAAGGCGACCTCGGCGATCGTGACGTCGTACTACTGGCACTTCGTCGACGTCGTCTGGATCGGCCTGTACGCGACCATCTACCTCCTCCAGTGAGCGACATGACTGCATCTTTGGGCGCTGCCCGCGCATCCACACACCGGCGTCGGCGTTCCTCCGCTGTCGTCCTTCTGCTGGCGCTCGCGGCCACCGGGGTGCTCTGGACCGCGTTCGCGCCGCGCGGCACGGCCCAGAGCACCCCGGATGCGAACGAGGCCGTACGGCAGGGGCGGGCACTCTACCTCCAGGGCTGTTCAAGCTGCCACGGCTTGAACGCTCAGGGCACTGGTCAGGCTCCGAGCCTCATCGGGGTCGGCGCCGCCGCGGTGGACTTCCAGGTGAGCACCGGCCGGATGCCGCTTGCCGCGCCGGGCGCGCAGGCCAAGCGCAAAGACCCCGTTTACAGCCAGACCCAGATCGACCAGCTGGCCGCCTACGTCGACAGCCTCGGTGGCGGCCCCAAGCAGGCAGTCGTCACCAGGAACGCACTCGATGACGCGGATCTGGCCCAGGGCGGGGAGCTCTACCGGGCCAACTGCGCGCAGTGCCACCAGGCTGTGGGCGCCGGTGCGCCGCTGACATACGGCAAGTACGCGCCCGACCTGAGCAAGGCCACCCCGTCACAGATCATCGAGGCCATGCGGACCGGCCCCGAGTCGATGCCCGTGTTCGGTCCTGGGCAGATCGACGACGCCAACGCCGTGGCGATCGCGAAGTACGTGCGCTTCGTCACTGAGGCGCCGAGCGCCGGTGGTAGCACGCTGGGCAAGTACGGCCCGGTTCCGGAGGGGCTGCTGGCCTGGCTGGCCGGGATCGGTGGCCTGCTCGCGGTGTGCATGTGGATCGGAGCGAGGCAGAAGGTATGAGCAAGCAGGAAGACGGGACGACCGGGCCGGACGTTCCCGCCGAGAGCGGGAGCATCTTCGACCGTGCCAAGCCCGAACCGCGTCAGGGCCACGACGACGGCCCCGAGCGTCTCGGTACCCCGCCGCACCAGACCGATTCGGCCCGGGAGGGCTCAACGGTCCTGCTGGCCGAGCCGGGCGAGCGGAGCGCGGCTGTCCCCCCGGCCCATGCCGAGGAGATCGAGCGCCGGGCCGAGCGCCGGGCCGAGCGGCTGGTGGCGTTCTGGTTCATGGTCTCCATCGTCGGGACGATCGGCTTCGTGGTCACCAACTTCGTCGGTGACAAGCATGCCGAGTACTACACCCCGTGCATGGGCACCGCCCTGGGCCTCGCCATGGGTGGCATCGGGTTCGGGGTCATCCTCTGGGCGAAGCGCCTCATGCCGCATGAGGAGGCCGTCCAGGAGCGTCATCCCTTCGCCTCCTCGGATGCTGAGATCGCCGCCACCGAGGAGACGGTTGCTCTCGGGTTCGCCGACACCGGCCTTGCCCGCCGGCCGTTGCTCCGCCGCACCATGCTGGGCGCGGGCACGGTGCTCGGCGCTCTGCTGGTGGTGCCGTTGCTGAACCTGACCAACCGGAAGCCGGGTGCGCAGCTCAAGCACAGCCACTGGGTGAAGGGCGCCCGGCTGGTGAACGGGGAGGGCAACCCGGTCAGGGTCGGTGACATCGCTATCGGCGGTATCGAGACCGTCTTCCCGGCGGTCCCGGTCACCGAGGCCGACGGCAGCGTCCGCTTCGAGCCCCAGCTGAGCCTGCATGAGAAGGCCGACAGCGTCACCATCCTCATCCGGCTCGCCCCGGGTGAGAACCGGCCGCGGCCCGGACGAGAGAACTGGGCCTACGACGGCCACGTCGCCTATTCCAAGATCTGCACTCATGCGGGCTGCCCGGTCAGCCTCTACGAGGCGCAGACCCATCACCTGCTCTGCCCCTGTCACCAGTCCGTGTTCAACGTCCTGGACGGATGTCGAGCGATCTTCGGTCCGGCCAGCCGGTCCCTGCCACAGCTGGCGATCGGTATTGATGACGACGGGTACTTCATCGCGCGAGACGGCGACTACACCGAGCCCGTCGGTCCCGCCTTCTGGGAGCGTCCATGACCACAGCCCCGCCACCCTCCCTGGTCAAGCGGCCGGGCCCGGTCCGCAAGCTCAACCGGGCTGTCGACGAGCGTTTCGGGTCTCAGGCCGCGCTGCGCCGCAACCTCAACAAGGTGTTCCCCGACCACTGGTCTTTCATGATCGGGGAAATCGCCCTCTACAGCTTCGTCATCCTGGTCCTGACCGGTATCTACCTGACGTTGTTCTTCGACCCGAGCAACGTCGAGATTCCCTACAACGGCTCGTACATCCCGCTGCGCGGCGTCGAGATGAGCCGGGCCTACGCCTCGACCCTCGACATCAGCTTCGACACCCGAGCGGGGCTGGTCTTCCGCCAGATCCACCACTGGGCGGCGCTGCTGTTCGTGGCCTCGATCGTGGTGCACCTGATGCGGGTGTTCTTCACCGGTGCCTTCCGCAAGCCTCGTGAGGTCAACTGGCTGATCGGTGTGGGGCTGCTCGTCCTGGGCATCCTCGAGGGCTTCGCCGGCTACTCACTGCCGGACGACCTGCTGTCGGGCACCGGGCTGCGCATCGCCGCGTCGATCGCCCAGTCGATCCCGGTCATCGGGACCTGGGCGTCGTTCCTGGTCTTCAACGGCGAGTGGCCGGGTGACAGCTTCATCCCCCGGCTGTATGTCATTCACATTCTGCTGGTGCCGGGGATCCTGCTGGCGCTGATCGGCGCCCACCTGGGCATCCTGTGGCACCAGAAGCACACCGACTTCCCCGGGCCGGGCAAGACCGAGCACAACGTGATCGGGCACCGCGTCTTCCCGGTCTTCGCGGTCAAGTCCACCGGGTTCTTCATGCTCGTGTTCGCGATGCTCGCCCTGCTCGGCGGGCTGGCGCAGATCAACCCGATCTGGAGCTTCGGCCCCTACGACCCGGGCAACGTGAGCTCCGCCTCACAGCCCGACTGGTACATCGGCTTCCTTGACGGATCTACCCGGCTGTTCCCGCCGTGGGAGTTCCGTGGCCTTGGGCACACCGTCCCAGCGGTGTTCTGGCCGACCGTTGTGCTGCCGGGGATCCTGTTCACGCTGCTCGCGGTGTACCCCTTCCTGGAGGCGAAGTTCACCGGTGACTCCAGGCCGCACAACCTGCTCCAGCGGCCGCGTGACACCCCGGCCCGCACCGGCTTCGGCGCCATGGCCATCAGCTTCTACCTGGTGTTGTGGGTCTCCGGTGGTAACGACGTCATCGCGAAGACGTTCGACATCTCGCTGAACGCCATGACCTGGGCCGGCCGGATCGGCTGCATCGTCGTCCCGCCGATCGCCTTCACGGTGACGAAGAGGCTGTGTCTCCACCTGCAGGCTCGTGATCGGGAGATCGCCGAGCATGGTATCGAGACCGGGATCATCCACCAGCTTCCCGACGGGGAGTTCGTGGAGAAACATCGTCCGAAGCTGCCCCCGGTGCCCGACCACCGCCGGGTGCCGACCGACCGGGTGGCGTTGCCCGCCGGGGAGAACGGGGATGCCAAGGGTGGTCTTGTCCGGCGCGCGGGCAAGGCGGTGACCGGGTTCTTCGTCGAGGAGGAGGACGCCCAGGGGGCTCCGCCGCGCGAGTCCACCGGTGAATCTCCTGATCAGCCCGCCGGCAGGCACTGAGCGGGACAGTTTTTGGATCAAGAACGATACCGGGCCGCCCGCGGAGCGGGTTTTCAGGCGCGGTAGACGCCGAGCAACGCTCGATCCCGAACCAGGGGTCGTTACGTCCGATACCAGGGCGTAACGACCCCTGTTTTTGTTCCAGCGGCCGTCCTCGGCGGCGCGGGCCGGGTGTTGGCCGAGGTCAGGCGCCCGATCCGGGTGACGAGAGGACGAGAAAGGCAGATAGTTAGTTGTATGAAGGAAAAGATATGGAGGCTGGATGTCCATCGAGCAGTCCGTACGTGCCCCGTCCAGCGCGTCCTCGGGTGACCCGCCGGCCCCGCCGGCCCTGGCGGTCCGAGGCCTGACCTACCGGTTCGGCGGGCACACAGCGGTTGACGCGGTCGACCTCGACCTCGCGGCAGGGGAGATACTCGGCCTGCTCGGGCCGAACGGAGCCGGTAAGACCACGGCGATCCGTGCCGTTGTCACGCTGCTGCGGCCGGCGGCCGGGTCGGTGCGCGTGTTCGGGATGGACGCGGTACGTTATCCCATCCGTGCGCGCCGCCTCATCGGCTACGTGCCACAGATGCTCTCGGCGGATTCGGGCCTGACCGGGCGGGAGAACGTGGCACTGTTCGCGGGGCTGTTCGACGTACCACGGCGGCAGCGGCGGGCGCGGGTCAACGAGGCCTTGGCCGCGATGGGGCTGACCGATGTCGCGGACCGGTTGGCGCGTACCTATTCCGGCGGGATGGTGCGCCGGCTGGAGCTGGCCCAGGCGCTGGTCAACGCGCCACGCCTGTTGATCCTCGACGAGCCGACGGTGGGGCTGGACCCGATCGCCCGCGACAGCGTGTGGGCACACGTCCACCGGCTGCGTGCTGAGCAGGCGATAGCGGTCCTGCTAACCACGCACTACATGGAGGAAGCGGACGCCCTGTGTGACCGGGTCGCGCTCATGCACACCGGCCGGGTACGCGTCACCGGTGTCCCGGATGAGCTCAAGGCGGCCATCGGAGCGCGGACGAGCCTTGAGGACGTGTTCCGCCACCACACCGGTGATGCGCTTGAGGGTGGCGGGGGAGGTGATTTCCGTGATGTCCAGCAGATCCGCCGTGTCGCCAGCCGGGCCGGTTGAGCGCGCCGATCCACCGAGCCCCCTGTCCTCGGCGGGGATCATCTTTGATGGAGATCGTGACGGGCCGTTCGGCGCGGCGCGGCTGTTGTTCCGCCGTTTCGCGACCCTCTCCCTGGTGGAGTTGCAGAAGCTGCGCCACGACCGGGTCGAGCTCTACACCCGGGCGGTCCAGCCCGCGCTGTGGCTGCTTGTTTTCGGCGTGACTTTCAGCCGTATCCACGCCATTCCGACCGGATCCGTGCCCTACCTGGACTATCTGGCACCGGGGATTCTCGCCCAGTCGGCGCTGTTCATCTCGATCTTCTACGGCATCCAGATCATCTGGGATCGGGACGCGGGCGTCCTGGCCAAGCTCATGGTCACCCCGACACCACGAACGGCGCTGGTCGCGGGCAAGGCGTTTGCGGCCGGGGTGCGGGCGCTGATACAGGTCGCCGTCGTCCTGTTGCTGGCGGCTCTGCTCGGCGTAGGGCTCACCGCCAACCCGCTGAAACTGGTCGGCGCCGCGGTCGCGGTGCTGCTTGGCGCGGCCTTCTTCTCCTGCCTGTCCATCGTGATCGCCGGGCTGGTGCTCTCCCGGGACCGGCTGATGGGAATCGGCCAGGCAATCATGATGCCGATGTTCTTCGCGAGCAACGCCCTGTACCCGGTGTCCATCATGCCGAGCTGGGTCCGCGTGGTCAGCTATCTCAACCCGCTGAGTTATCTGGTCGACGCGTTGCGCGGCCTGCTCATCGGTACCCACGGCCACCTCGTGCTGGATTTCGCCGTTCTCACGGGCTCCGCGGTTTTGACGATCATTGTGGCCAGCGCGCTGCTCGGCCGCCTGGCTCGATGATCAGGAGCCTGTTCCGCATCACGCTCGCCCAGGCGAGCCGCGTCCAGCCGGTCCCTGGCGTCGGCTGTCACAGCCCCTGTCCCAACCGGAACATCTCCCGGGCGGCTCCGTTCGCGGGCGAGGCCCATTCGCCGTCCAGGACGGCAAGACGGACACCGGGAGCGGACAGCCAGCGCTGGATCCGTTCCGTCTCCTCCGCGCTGGCGCACGGCGTGGGCCCTGGCCCCGGGCACACGGTTTCGGCGCTGGCCTGTGCCGCGGCGACCCAGGGCCGCGGATGCGCTCGCGGCGGGGTGCGGGTAGCCGCGACCAGCCTGCCGTGACGGATCACCGCGATGTCCCAGCCACCGTCACCGCTGGGTGAGGCCGCGGCCATCTCGGCCACGCCGGTCAGCGCCGACAGGCGTTGCAGCCGCCGCGCGCCGTGCAGGAACGCGAGCAACCGGTCCCGCTGGACGGCCGCGTCCTCGAAACGTTCTTCGGCGGCGAGGCTGTCGATGCGTTCCCGCGCGGCGGCAACGACCACAGACGGGTCGGTGGTGATGGCCCGGCGGGCCGCTTCCACATGCCGGGCGTACTCCTGCGGGCTTTCCCGGCCGTCGCAAGGGGCTCCGCAACGTCCCAGCTCCGCGAGTGCGCAGGCCGGCACCGAACGCCGTGGCGACAGGCGGGCGGTGCACTGCCGCAGTGGAATCGCCGCGTGGATCGCGGCCGCGGCGAGCTCGGCCCCGGCGGTCCCCGCGAACGGGCCGAGGTAGGTCCCGCCATCGCGGACCGCCCGCACCCGTGCCAGCCGCGGGAACGGCTCGTCGGTGATCCGCAGGTAGACCGCCCGCTCCGGATGCCGGGACCGGCGGTTGTACGGAGGCTTGTATTCGGCGATCAGTCGCAGCTCGCGGACCTCGGCCTCCAGCGCATGCGCGCACGCGATCGCGTCCACCCGTTCGGCCGTCGCCACCATCTCGGTCATCCGTGCCCGTGGCTCACTCGCGGTGAAGTAGGAGCGGACGCGTGCGCGCACCGACCGCGATGTCCCGATGTACAGCGCCCGGCCGCTGCGATCGCGGAACACATAGACCCCGGGCCCGGTCGGCAGCCCGTCCGCCAGGTGCCGTTTGCGCCGCCGCGCCGGGGAGACCTTCCGGGTGAAACCGTGGACGTCCTCCAGCGTGGTCACGCCGAGGTTGCCGAGCCGCTCGAACAGGCCGTGCAGGACGGTGACAGTCGCCCGCGCGTCCGCGAGAGCCCGGTGACACGGCTCGGCGTCCGCGCGGAAGAGCCGGGCCAGCGAGGCCAGTGTGCGGTCCGGGCATTCATCCCTGGTCAGGATCTGCCGGGCGATCCGGAGGGTGTCCAGGTATTCCCACTCGGGAACCGGGTAGCCGCCGCGTACGCACGCCTGGCGCAGGAAGCCCAGATCGAACGGGGCGTTGTGGGCGACCAGGACGCTACCGTGGGCGAACTCCAGAAAAGCCGGCAGCACGGCGCCGATGGGCGGCGCGGTGGCGACCATCGCGTCGGTGATCCCGGTCAGGACCGAGATGAACGGCGGTATCGGCGCGGCCGGCCGCACGAGGGCCGCCATCTCCGCGAGGACCTGCCCGCCGCGGACCTTGACCGCGCCGAGTTCGGTGATCTCGTTGTCGGCGCTGCGGGTACCGGTGGTCTCGAGGTCCACGACAACAAAGGTGACGTCCCGCAGGGGCCGGCCCAGCTCCTCGAGACTGGCCTGTCGCGGCTGGGAGCGGGCCGTGGGCGGCGACGGCTGCGTCGAGAAGGGCACCGGCGGGGTCTGGTGGCCGCCGCCAGGCGCCTGCGAGAACAGGCTCATGTCCGCGCAGGCTATCGGCAGCCGCGGACAGTTCTGCCGCGGACATGTTTTGTGCCATAGCCGGGTTTGGGTGGCAGCCGGGTTTGGGTGGCAGCCGGGTTTGGGTGGCAGCCGGGTTTGGGTGGCAGCCGGGTTTCGCCGCGGACGGGTGCCAAGGCGGACGGCTCTCTTTCAGCGGGTGGCTTTCTCGTCATCCTCGGTGGCGGGGCCGACCGGTTGGAGCCCCCGGGCGGCACCTCGTGCCGATGACCCTCCTACCGATAGTGTCCAGGTATGGCCAGCGTCTTCACCCGGATCATCAATCGTGAGCTGCCCGGGCGGATCGTCTATGAGGACGATCACTGCGTGGCGTTTCTGACGATTGCTCCTCTCACCCCCGGGCACACCCTGGTGGTCCCGCGGCTGGAGGTCGATCACTGGATTGATCTTCCGTCGGACGTGCTGCGGGAGCTGTGGAGCGGAGCCGCGCGGGTGGGACGGGCCGTGGACAAGGCGTTCCGTCCCCGGAAGGTGGCCGCGCTGCTGGCCGGTCTGGAAGTGCCGCACGTCCACGTGCATATCGTCGCGATCGATTCTGAGGCCGAGCTTTCCTTTGCCAGAGCTGATCACAATCCCGACCCGGCCGCGCTGGATGACGCGGCTGACCGTATCCGGACCGCGTTGATCTAGTGGTCGCCGCCGGCGGGCGAGCTCAGCCGCGTAAAATGATCAGCTGGGCTTGGCGCGCCCGGCAGGAGGCGCGTGCCCCAGCCCCGCGATGCCGCGTCCCCCGGTTTGTCACCGCTGGGACGAGCCGGCGCGGAACGCTGGCGATCCGGAAGGGCCTGCCTGCTCCCTATACGCTGATGCGTCATCGTTGTTCCCATCGCGCCCCGGAGCCTGCGCCGTGCCCGTCGACCTGCCCGGACCGCATACCCGCTGGCGGTGCGGGATATGTGGTAATCTGACCCGTTTCGATGTGGCGAGAACGCTACGGTCACGGGACTACGTCCATGTCGATCTTGCGGGTGTCCCGCGTGTGGAGGAACGGGACATCGTGGACGAGAAGATCGAGCATGTCTGGTGTCGGTGGTGTGGCGCGGTGGACAGCGTGGTGTGTGAGCCTCGGCCGGCGTCCGGGTGAGCGAGCCACTCCCGCCCAACGTCCGGGCGCAGGTCGTCACGTTTGCCGCTGACACCCTCGCGGACATTCCCGAGCAGGATGTGCCGGCCGCGCTCATCGCGGTCCGGCGCTTCATCCCGTCGCGACGCGCTCGGCTCGGGGCCACCCCGTTGGCCGCCGCGATCGCGAACGACGCGGTTTTCCGCGGGCGGGTGGCCGAGCGGGTCCGGCTCGCCCTGCCCGATCTCGTCGCGGCACTTTCCTCAGCCGAGGGACCGCCCGAAGCGGCCCCACCCGAGGAGATCGCGGCCGTCGCCTACGTCCTGCGCCTGCCCGGCTGGGAGCGGATGGTCGAGGCCGCCGCTCAGGAACTGGCCGAGACGGCCGCTTCGGCCCGCGCGGCGCAGGCCGCCGATGCCGCCGCACGTCTCCATGAGCGGCTCGAGGCGTTGAAGCGCAGTTCCAGGGCTGAGAGCGATCAGCTGCGTGACCGGCTGGCGGCGGCCCGGACCGAGGTTGAGGATGCTCGTCGGCGGCTGAGATCATCGGCTGACCGGGTGCGTCGGGCCGAGCTGGACGCCCAGGAGACCATCCAGAGGGCTGAGCGCAGTCGCGACGACGCGGTCGCCGCGGCCCGGGAGGCCGAGACCGAGACCCGCCGGTTGCGACAGCGGGTCGTCGAGCTCGAGGCGGCGCTGGCGGCGGCGCGGCGAGGCAGCCGGGAAGCCAGGTCCGTGGAGGACGTGCGCCTGCGCGTTCTGCTTGACACCCTGATGGCCGCCGCGAACGGTTTCCGCAAGGAGCTCTCGCTGCCGACCGCCGTACGGCGGCCCGCGGATGTCGCCGGTCGCGAGAACGATGGCACGGCACTGTTCGATCCGTTCTGCGGGGTGGGCGTGCGCGGCCTGGCTGAGGACGATCCCGGGGTTGTCGACGAGGTCCTAGCGGTTCCCGGAGTGCACCTCATTATCGACGGTTACAATGTGACCAAGCGTGGTTATGGCTCGTTGACCTTGCAGGCGCAGCGCGCCCGGCTGCTGTCAGGGCTCGGCGCGCTGGTCGGTCGCGCGCCCGAGAGCGAGATCACGGTGGTCTTCGACGCGACCGCGGTGATCGCGCGGCCGGTCGGGGTGGCCACGCCCCGCGGGGTGCGGGTGGTGTTCAGCCGGTCCGGTCAGCTTGCCGACGAGGAGATCATCCGGTTGGTGCGGGCTGAGCCGGCGGGCCGCCCGGTGGCTGTGGTGACCTCCGATCGGGAAGTGGCGGAAACGAGCCGGATGTCGGGTGCCCGGCCGGTCCCGTCCGCCGCGCTGCTGACTCGCCTCGACCGATCCTGAGCCGCCGGGCCTGGGCGCTGACCGGGCGGCCGGGCCTCAGCACCGTCGGGACGGTTGGGAAAATTTGTCGGACCCCGTGGCTACGTTGTGTCTCAGTGCTACTCGTTGCCTGTGTTGCCGCAGGTGCTGGGGAATCGTGACGTAGGCGGCCGGTATCGGCTGGAGGGGCGGAGACGATGTTGATCGACTGTGGCACCTGCGCGGTTCGCGGGGACGCCTGTGGCGACTGTGCGCTGCACGTCCTGCTCGGGTCCGACCCCGCGGCCGGCTGGGACGAGACCGAGCTGCGGGCGTTGGCGCTACTGGCCGACGCCGGGCTGCTGGCGCGCATGACCCCGTGGCCGCGTCCCGTGCCGCTCACACCACCCCCTGCCGGGCCGGCACGCCTCTCGCCCGCGCAACGCTCACACGGACGTGCGCGCCGAGCCGGCTGAGCCCCGCGGCACTGGCCGATGGCGCTTGTCATCGAGGGGCCGGCCATCGTTGCGCGGTCCGCGGCGACCGCCGAGACGAGGGCCGCGGCGCTTGTCATCGATTGTGATCGTGGTTGCGCTCGTGTTCCTGCCGGTCGCGGCCGGCGTCGGGGCGTCGTTGGTCGCCGTCGCTCCTTCGGACCAGGCCGATGCGGCCCATCGCCCCACCGACCAGCTGACCATCACGGGTTACGGCGTGTCACCCGCACGGCTTACTCAGGTCCGGCGGGAAGCCGGTGACGCGCTGCGCTACGTGCGTGGTGTCTGGGACGGGGCATGGTCCGCCCCTGTCAGGATCGACCTTCCCGCGGACAGCGCGGGGTTCCGCGCACGGGTGGGCCGCGCGGGCACGGACGGCGAGGCTGCGGTCGCGGTGATCCCGCGGGCGGGTGGGGCTGGAGCACCGGGCGGCGATGCCACCCGGGTGGTCATCAATCCCGATGTCTATGAACGGCTTACCCCCGAGGGCCGCCAGGTGGTACTGCGTCATGAGCTGACCCATCTGGCGAGTGCGGATGTGACCGGCCCCGGTACCCCCACCTGGCTGGTGGAGGGTCTTGCCGAAGTGGTGGGGCATGCCGGCGTGGCCCTGAGCGTGCGCCGGGCGGCCCCGGAACTGGCGGTCGAGGTCCAGGCTGGCTGGCTGCCTGACGCGCTGCCGGGTGACGCGGCGTTCACAGCCACGGATGGGACGGTTCCCCGTAGTTACCAGGAGGCGTGGCTCGCCTGCAAGTTGATCGCGGACACGGTCGGCACGGACGGGCTCATCGGCTTTTACCGACAGGTGGGGTCGGGCGAAGGCGGCCCGAATACTCGGCTGGCCGGGGCTTTCCAGCGGTTCCTGGGCACCACGGAGGCCGGTTTCGTCGCCCGCTGGAGGTCGTACCTGCGTGCTCAGCTCCCGACCGGGACGGACCGGCGACCGCCCGCGTGAGCCGGTGCTGACCGGTGCTGACCGGTGCTGACCGGTGTGGACGCCCGGGCTCGAGCCGGCCGCCGCGGTGTTGATGGAACAGGGGAGTATGGCCTGATGCGGGTGCTTGTTGTGACCAACGATTTTCCGCCCCGTCCGGGTGGGATTCAAGCCTATATACATAATTTTGCCAGCCGTCTTCCCGGCGGAGCGGTAACCGTGTACGCGCCCGCCTGGAAGGGGGCGGCCGCCTTCGACGCGGCCGCGCCGTTCCCGGTGGTGCGCCATCCGACTTCGCTGATGCTGCCTACCCCGGATGTGCTTCGCCGCGCCCGGGAGGTCGCCCGGTCACACGGCTGCGATGCGGTGTGGTTCGGGGCCGCCGCGCCGCTGGGCCTGCTCGCGACGGGGCTGCGCCGTGATCCAGGGGTGCGCAGGATCATCGCGAGCACGCACGGCCATGAGGTGGGCTGGGCGGCGTTGCCAGGCCCCCGTCAGGTGCTGCGCAGGATCGGGCGGTCGGTCGACGCTGTGACCTATCTCACCGACTACACCAAGGTGCGCCTTGCGTCGGCCTTCGGCCGCCATCCGGCCCTGGCCAGGTTGCCCAGCGGTGTCGACACGGAGCTTTTCCGGCCGGGGGCGGGCCGCGACGACATCCGCAAGCGCCACGGCCTGACCGATCGTCCGGTTGTCGTGTGCGTGAGCCGGCTGGTTCGGCGCAAGGGGCAGGATATGTTGATCAAGGCCCTGCCGGCCTGGCGCCGCAGGGTACCCGGAGCCGCGCTTCTGCTGGTCGGCGGGGGAGCACACCGAGTGGCGCTGGCGCGTCTCGCCCGTGAGGCCGAGGTCGACAAGCACGTGGTGATGACCGGTCCCGTGCCCTGGGAGGAACTGCCGGCCCACTACGCCGCCGGGGACGTGTTCGCCATGCCGTGCCGGACGCGGTTGGCGGGGCTGGAGGTCGAGGGGCTCGGTATTGTCTACCTGGAAGCGTCCGCCACGGGTTTGCCGGTGGTGGCCGGGCGCAGCGGCGGAGCGCCGGACGCGGTGCTCGACCGCCGGACCGGCATCGTGGTCGATGGCGGTGACCTGGCACGGGTCACCGACGCTGTCGGTGGGCTGCTGGCCGATCCTGGGCGCGCGCGGGCGATGGGTGCGGCCGGCCGTGCCTGGGTCGAGGTATCGTGGCGCTGGGACATCCTCGCGGCCAGGCTGCACGACCTGCTTACCTCCCCGGGGTAGCGGCCTTGCCACGGTCTGGACCCGAGCCCGTGAGCGGGCACATGCCCGTGGCCGGCGTGTCATGGCGGCGGGTCTGCGGGCCTGTGAGCAGCATCATGATTGTGAAGCCCACGGTCCCTAGACTTACCGCGCATGAGGGTACACGTGGTCAGTGACGTCCATGGGCGTGCCGACGCGCTTGCCGCGGCGGGAAGGGACGCGGACGCCTTCGTCTGCCTGGGCGACCTCATTCTCTACGTGGACTACCGCGATCACAGCCGGGGGATCATGGGTGATCTGTTCGGCCCGGTGGCGGTCGGAAAAATGATCAAACTGAGGACCGAGCAGCGTTTTGACGAGGCGCGCGAATGGTCGCGAGGTCTGTGGGCGACGCTGGGCGACGACCGTCAGGAGATCATTGAAGCGGCGATCCGCAAGCAGTACGAACAGGTGTTCGCCGCTTTTCCGGCGCCGACCTTCCTGACCTACGGCAATGTGGATCTTCCGCATCTTTACCAGGACTACCTGCGCGACGGGGTCACGCTCCTGGACGGTGAGGTGGCTGAGATCGGCGGGCTGCGTTTCGGTTTCGTGGGCGGGGGGCTGCGCACTCCGATGCGTACTCCCTGCGAGATCGACGATGACATCTATGCCGCGAAGGTCGCCGCTGTCGGGGTGGTGGATGTACTGTGCTGTCACGTTCCGCCGCACCTGCCCGAACTCGTGTACGACACGGTTGCTCGGCGTTACGAGCGAGGCAGTGTGGCGGTACTGGAGGCTATTCACGAAATTCAGCCCAGGTATGTGCTTTTTGGGCATGTTCATCAGCCCTATCGTGAGGTTCTTGAGATCGGACGAACGCGGTGCGTGAACGTCGGCCATTTCAACGCTCGAGGGACGCCGTTCGTGCTGGAGTGGTAGCTGTCGGACGGGCCTGCGGGCCATCCGGTAGCCTCGACGACCGGTCACGATGATTATCCTGGCTTCCAGTGGGTGGAAGACTTCTTGATCGTGAATCTTCTCGCGTCGGGGTTCCCGGGTTCCGGGAGGCCTGGAGAACCTGGAGAGCCGGTATGTCAGGCAACCGGTATGTCAGCGACGCCGGGTATGCCCGGGTAGTTTGTGGAGGCACTGTCACCGATGGCGGATCAAGCCCGAGCCACCCTTACGATCAATGCCGAGCCCGCGGAGGTGATGGCTGCGATTGCCGACACCGCGGCGTATCCGACCTGGTCGGGGCCAGTGGAACGATCCGAGGTCATCGAGGTCGGGCCGGATGGTCGTCCTCGCCGGAGCCGCTTCCTGGTCAACGCGATGGTGGCGAAGGAAGAATTCGTCATCGAGTACACCTGGTCGGGTAACGAGTCGGTGAGCTGGACGCTTGTCGAGGGGCACAACATGACTGCCCAGGAGGGCAGTTATGTTCTATTTGATCTTGGTGATGGCAAGACCGAGGTCACCTACGACCTGACCGTCGAACTTAAGATCAAAATTCCTGGCCTGCTCCGGCGCAAGGTCCAGAACGGCGTTGTCGACGCCGCGCTGAAGGATCTCAAAAAGTATCTCGAGAGCTGACAGCGCGTGCGATGCGTGCTCTTTTCCGGCAAGGGAGGCGTCGGGACAACCACGGTCGCCGCGGCAACGGCAACTCTGGCGGCTCAGCGCGGTAACCGGACGCTGGTGATGTCGGCGGATCCGGCGCGAGGCCTCGCGGCTGTCCTGGATCATCCGCTGGCCGATGTTCCTGTTGAGATCGAGTCCGGCCTGTTCGCACAGCAGGTGGACATCCAGCGGGCGTTCGAGGACCAGTGGCAGGTACTTCGCGGTTCCTTCGGGCGGCTGTGGGAGGCGACGGGAACCGAACCGATCGACGCCGGTGAGCTGATGCCGCTTCCCGGTGCCGAGGAGGTGCTCACCCTGCTCCAGCTGCTTGATCAGATCAGGTCCGGAGCCTACGACGTCGTCGTGCTCGATACCGGCCCGGTCGCGCAGCTGCTGCGCCTGCTGACGCTTCCCGAGACGCTGTCGTGGTACCTGCGCCGGATGATCCCGGTGGATTACCGCATTGCCCACCTGCTGCGCCCGACCTCTCGCATACTCGGGCGCGGCGACGTGACGGAACCGCTGACGGGCGCCGTCACTCGGCTACGAGAGATCATGAACGAAGTCCGGGAGGTGCTCCTGGACCCGTCACGATCGAGCGTGCGGCTCGTTCTGACTCCGGAGAGCGTGGTGGTGGGACAGACCCGCGGAGCGTTGACGGCGCTCGCGTTGCACGGTTTCGGCGTGGACGCGGTGGTGGCTAACCGGGTGCACACCCAGGCCGGTGCCGATGCCTGGCGGGCCGGGTGGGTGGCCGTCCACCGCGAGCAGCTGCTGGACGTCGAGGTGTCCTTCGCGCCGATCCCGGTCCTGCGCGCGGCCTACCGCGCTGGTGAGCCGATCGGTCTGGAGGAGCTGGCGGCTTTTGCCGCCGCCGCCTACTCGGGCCTGGACCCCGTGGCTGTTCTCGGCGGTGGCGGACTGACCGGCAGCGAAGCGCTGCGCGTCGAGCGCACCGGTGATGGCTTCTCGCTCTCGCTGAGCCTGCCGTTCGTGGAACGCTCCGAGATCGACCTTGCACGGATCGGGGATGACGAGCTGATGGTGTCCGTCGGACTGCAACGACGGCTGTTCAGCCTGCCATCAGCGCTGCGTCGTTGCGACGTGCGTGGCGCGGTGTTGCGAGACGATCGTCTGGTGGTCTCTTTTGTGCCCAATCCGGACTTCTGGGTACGCACATGACCCGTAGCACGGCTGGGCCGCTGGCGCGGGAGGCAGCCCTGCTGGCCGCGGCTCTGCGCGACCTGCTTGCCGAGCCGGCGGCGCACGCCGGTGCGGGCGGTGTGGGCGGTGTGGGCGGTGTGGGCGGTGTGGGCGGTGCGGATCATAATCATGATGGTGCGGCGGCGGGATTCGGCACCGGACCGTTTTTCGGGCGGACCGCGGGCTGCGACGGCAGCCAGGCCCATACCGGTTTTCCAGCGGGCCAGCAGGACGATCGATCTGGTGGGGCGCAGATCGTGGCCTGCCAGGCGTGTCCGGTGTGTCGGCTCGTCGCGACTGTCGCCGCCGGTCGGCCGGAGGTGGCGGTACATCTGTTCGCCGCCGTGACGTCGCTTGCCGCGGCGCTGCGGGCGACCCTTGCGGCTCCCGTCTCCGACGTCCCCGGAAGCGCCGGCAGCCATGCTGGGACAGACAGGCAGGAGAGCACGACCGAGCGACCGCGGCCCCGGTCGCGTGTTCAGAGGATCGATGTCGAATGACTGCCGCAACGGCCTTGGGGCACAGCCACCCAGAGTCGGGTCTGGTGATCGGTGTGGATGTCGGCGGAACCAAGGTTGCCGCGGGCGTCGTCGACCGGAACGGGGCGGTCCTCGCCTCGGTCCGCTGGCCGACTCCTACCAAGGAGCCGGCCGAGGTGGCCGACTCGATCGCCGCGGCAGTCGATGACCTGCGCGCCGCTGTGTCGCCTCGTCCGGTGGAGGCGGTCGGTATCGGAGCGGCCGGCTGGATCGACCGTGAGCGGTCACACGTCCTGTTCGCGCCGAACCTCGCCTGGCGGAACGAACCGCTGCGGGATGAGGTCAGCGCCCGGATCGGGCTGCCGGTGATCGTCGAAAACGACGCGAACGCGATGGCATGGGGGGAGTACCGGTTCGGCGCCGGCCGTGGCCATGACGACCTGCTGTGCGTCACCGTGGGGACCGGTATCGGCGGCGGGATCGTGCTCGACGGGAAGCTGTACCGGGGACACGCTGGCATCGGTGCCGAGATCGGGCACATGCAGATGGTGCCCGGGGGCCACCCGTGCGGCTGCGGGAACAAGGGATGTTTCGAGCAGTACGCGAGCGGCCGCGCACTGGTCCGGACCGCCCATGAAATGATAATGGTTTCGCCCGCGGCCGGCCGTCGGCTGCTGGAGCTGACAGATGGCGATGTGACCTGCCTGACGGGTCCGATGATTACTGATGTCGCCCGGCAGGGCGATCCGCTCGCGGTGAAGTGTTTCGAAGAGGTCGGCAGCTGGCTGGGCCGGGGGCTGGCCAGCCTTGCCACGATCCTTGATCCCGGCCGTTTTGTTGTCGGTGGCGGCGTGGCGGAAGCAGGGGATCTTCTGCTCGGCTCGGTGCGGGCGGAGTTTCGTAACAATTTGTCAGGTCGTGAATACCGTCCTGAGGCGGAGATAGTCGTGGCGGAACTCGGGCCGCCAGCGGGGATCATCGGTGCCGCGGACCTGGCTCGACACTGAGTTCCCGCCGTCGCGCCCCGTGGGGTGCCAGCCGTCGTTCAGGCAGGCCCCGGCAGCGGCCCCGTCCCGGAGCGGGACGGGTAGTCCGCGACCAGTTCCTGAGCCAGCTGTTCCAGGAACAGGCCGCTGTCGGTGACGACACCGACAGCCTGGGCGAACCCGCGGTCGACCAACCTGGTGACGTTGCTCGGGTCGATGTCGACACAGGCTACCGGGATGGATGCGGGCAGGATGTTCGCGGTTGCCACCGAGTGCAGCATCGATGCGATCATCATGGCGAATCCGACACCGTGCAGGGCCTCTCGCATGGCTCGCTGCCCGGCCAGCACATCGGTATGAACGTCAGGCAGCGGACCGTCATCGCGAACCGAGCCGACCAGGACGAACTTCTTGTTGGCCTTGACGATCGCATGCATGATCCCGCTGGTGAGGATGCCGTCCTCAACCGCCGTGGTGATCGAACCAGCGCCCCGGATCGTGTTGATCGTCCGGATGCGCTGTTCGTGACCACGCTCAGTGGTGTGGGCGCGGGCCGACTCGTTGCCGATCGCCGTGCCGTAGAGGGCCGCCTCGATGTCGAGGGCGGCGAACGCGTTCCCGGAGAACAACACGTCCACATAGCCCGCCTCGACCAGAGCGACCATGGCGGGAGCCGCGCCGGCCTGCACGACCGCCGGCCCGGCCACCCACAGGACTGAGAAGCCCTCGGCCTTGAGCTCGCGGATCTGGCGTGCGATCGTGCGGACCAGCAGCGCCTGGTACTGCGGTGACATCGACGTCGTTGACGACGACAGGGACTGGAAGGTTCCGTACATGCGGGTCGAGTGATCGCTGACCGGTAGCACGGTCTTCACTCCGGACACTCCACACACGATCATGTTGCCGGCCCGGACCTCGGACACCGGGATGGTGCGGACCCGCCCGCCGGAGACGACCAGGCCGCAGTCCATCTCGGGATGTTCCACCGGCACCCACTGGCCGCCGAGATGGACCACGGTCTCCAGATTGGTGGTCGAGTAGAAGTCCGCGGGGAAGACGCCGTCGCGCTCGGCAGGCCGTAGCAGCACCTCGTCAGAGCTCACGCTGTTGACACCATGCACCTGGATGTGCATGAGAATCCGGGAAAGCTGGTTCGCTGAATCCGCTCCGACGATGATCTTTGCGTGTGACTCGTCATCGTGGCTCTTGCCGAGATCAATGCTCTCGACCTCGTAATCGCCCCCGTAGCTCAGGACGTCATCGAGCACACGAGCGAGAACCCCGGTGTCCATCAGGTGACCGTGGATCTCGACCGTTTCGTGAAAGCGCACGCAGCCGCCCCTTCCATGCCGTAGCTCTGGCGCCGAGGCCCACCCGGAGCCAGGCTCAGACGACCGCGCCGTCGTCGCCGTCGTCGGAATCGGTGGGTGGTCGATCCCCCAGCTGTGCTACCAGTGTGGCGACTCCGCCCAGCACAAGCACGACTCCGGCAATGTCATGACCCGTGCCCTGCCTGATGCCGGCCACCGCTGGTACGAGCAGGATTCCAAGGCCGAGCGCGAGGGAGCACAATGCCCACCGCGTGACAGGACGCATCCGTGGTACCGGCGGCGGTGGTGGTGGTTCGTAGTGATCGGACTGTCCGTAAGCGCCCGCCACCTGATCGGCGGCCGGCACGTAGTCGGGGCCGTAGGTGGGGCCACTGCCAGCTGTTCCGCTGCCAGCTGTCCCGTCGGTCAGGCGGGCGACCAGCGCGGCGAACGCCGCGTCCCACTCCGCCGCGTTGTCGCTCAGGGCAGCGGCCGGCGCTGGCGCCCGGAGCGCGGAACTTTCGTCCGCCGTCGCGTCAGCCGGGAAATCGCCAGGTGCCGGCTCCCGGTCTGAAGTGCCGTGCGCGGGTGCGGGGCCGCACTGGCGTGCGTCGTACGTCTGGGCGGGCCCACCCGTCGGCTCGCCCCGGCCGCCACCCTCGCCCCCGTCGCGGCGGTTGCCCTCGGCATCATGCCGCGCCCGCTGGCCCGAGCCGTGATCGGAATCTTTTCGGTCGCCGGGTGTCATGTCGGTCATGGCTCAGCCCGAGAGCGGCCCGGAGGCCTGGGCCTGCGGCAGCGCGTGGGTACGGATGAACTCACGACTTTCCTCGAAGATTGTTTGGCGATCGTTGTCCAGCGTCGCCACGTGATAGCTGTCCTCCAGGACACGTTCGGAGACGGTGCACGATGCCGCTCCAGCCAGCAGGATCTGCCCGGACGAGGCCTCGACGACGTGGTCGACGCGGCTGCGGAAGGTCAGCACGGGGCACACAATGCGTCCCAGTTCCGCGACTGTCACCCGCCACAGGTGGGACAGGGAGACGTAGGCCCGCAGCGGCACGCGCTGATAGGCGATCTCCCGCTCGCCGTGGGCTTTGATGTCGCTGGCCACCCCCGGCACAGCCGGTATGATGCGAGAGAGCAGCGGGGCGAGTACTGAAATCTTCCGATCGGTGCCGAGACTCGGGTTGACGGTGACCGCGCCGGCCACAGCTGAGCCGTGTACCTCCGCGAGACGCAAGGTCAGCGTTCCACCCATGGACAGCCCCATGACGAAAACAGTCTCGCAGCGTTCCCGGAGCCGCGTGAACGCGGCGTCCGCCGCGCCGAACCAGTCCTGCCAGGTTGTGGCGTTCATGTCCTGCCAGCGGGTGCCGTGGCCCGGCAGCAGCGGACAGCACACTGTCAGGCCGGCCTCCGCGAGGAACTCGCCCCATGGGCGCATGCTGTGCGGTGTGCCTGTGAATCCGTGGACCAGCAGCACGCCGGTGCCACCACCGCCGAGCTCGAAGGGCTCAGCGCCCGGCATGACCGAACTCCGCGGTCCGCTCCCCATGGTTTCCGCCCTCTCGTCAGATGCGCGGGACCGTTCGCTCCCCGTGGGGGCGGATGGCTTCTCCGTCATCGTCACGCAAACCGGTTTTGCAGCATGCTCGCACGCCCGGGAGAGACAGGCCATGCTCAGTGTGCCGCTCGAGGCGGCGCGCCCGTTGCCGGCGGCCCCGTGCATGGGCTCCGAGCCGGTGCCCGCGGGTGGGAGGCAACGGAGGTGGTCGCGGCGAGGCGCTTGTGACGGCGGCGACACGCTGGCATGGTTCGGCACCTGCCGGTGGACGCCACCAGCGGGGATACATAGGGTTATTCCGGCCACCGTGCGCGGGTGTGTCCGGCGAATATTTGGTGGACGACCACACCGGGAGCTGACGTGTTTTACTGGGTCGTCAAGGCATTTCTCACCCCCTTCCTGCGACTCTTCTGGCGGCCCTGGGTGGAGGGGCTGGAAAACATCCCGGAGCGGGGTCCCGCCATCCTTGCGGGTAATCATCTGTCCTTCGCGGACCACTTCTTTCTCCCGCTGGTCGTGCCGCGCCGGGTCACCTTTCTGGCTAAAAGCGACTACTTCACCGCGCCGGGGATCAAGGGCTGGCTCAAGCGGGTGTTCTTCAGCGGCGCGGGGCAGCTCCCTATTGACCGCAGCGGCGGGGCCGCGAGTGACGCGGCGCTACGAACCGGGGTCAGGGTGTTGCAGCACGGCAAACTGCTGGGCATCTATCCGGAGGGCACCCGGTCGCCCGACGGGCGGCTGTACCGTGGTAAAATCGGCGTCGCTCGGATGGCGCTGGAATCGAAGGTTCCAGTGATCCCGATCGCGATGATCGGTACTTTCGAGGTGCAGCCGCAGGGGAAGGTGATTCCCCGGATCCGCCGCGTCGGTATTCGGATCGGCCGTCCCCTCGACTTCAGTCGGTACGAGGGAACAGCGGATGATCGTTTTGTGCTGCGCTCCATGACTGACCAGATCATGTACGAGCTTATGGTGCTGTCAGGCCAGGAGTACGTCGACGTGTACGCCCAGCGTGCCAAGGTTGAGATTGCCGCCGCGCGTGAGGCCGCGGTCGAGGCGGCCGGGGGTACGGGAACTCCGGGTCCCGCCGGGCGGACGCACGATCGCCAGGCTGCCGCGGTGTCTCGGGCCGCGGGCGCTCATGGCGGGATTGCCGGGGACCGCGACAGCCGCGACGCCGCGGACGGGACGGATACCCGCCAGGCAGGCTGACGGCTCGCGCGGTGGGCACGGCAGGATGGTCGGCGTGTACTCATCGGGGGCCCCCAGAGCGCCGAGGCCGCGCTGGAACGAACACCGGCCGACCGGGCGTTTCGCGGCGGGGCGGCGCGGCCTGGGACGGCTGATCACAACGGGTGTGACCGTGGCTGTCACCACGGTAGCGGCGACGGCCGGTGTTGTCTCGGCGCTCGGGGCTCAGCCCGCGCGCGGCGCGGAACCGACGGGCCTGGCGCTGACCGCGATCGCGGCGGGTGGCCCGCCCGCCGGCACCGTGCTGCGCGCGGGCCGCTTTATTGTTGATCTTGAAGGCCGTGTGCTGTTCCTGCACGGTCCCTCGGTCCCTCCAGGGGCTGTCGTTGACACCGCCACCGCTGGGCAGTGGGCGGCCGAGGGCTTCAACGCGGTGAGTATCGGCGTGCGGATGGACACCGACGGGACGTTCGCTGGCAGTTCCAGCAGTTCCAGCAGTTCCAGCCACGCTGGCATGCCGGCTCGGGCGGCCGCCGATGGCTCCGATCCCGGGCTTGAGCAGCTTGCCACGGCTGTCGATGCCGTCGTCGGTCGGGGACTGCGAGTCATGATCCAGATTGTGCCGACCGCCGCCGCGGTGCGAGCCGGTGATGAGGCATTCGCCGCTGGCCTACGGCGGGTGGCTGGCCGCTTCCACGATGTCGCCGGGCTGGTCGGCTTCGAGCTCGTTGCCCCGGCCGGTTCACCCGCGCTCAACGGAGCGGTCCGGGACACCGATGCCCACCATCTGCTGTGGCGGCAGAGCATCGCCCCGTTCGACGCGGCCGCGAGTGTCGTGACCAACGACGAGGCCGCGCTGCTGGTCGGGTGGGCCGCCGGCGATCCCGCGACCGTGCTGCGGCTGGTGTCGGCCGCCGACGCGACCCAGCTCGGATGGTTCTTCGACCGGCCGCTGAACGACACCACGCTCGGTGCCGTCGCCAGGCCCTATCCGGCCGCGGTGGCCGGTGTACCGGTCGGCTTCACCTACAGTCCGTCGGGGCGGCTGCTGACACTGTCCTACGTACCGGTGCCGGCCGGCGGAGGTGCCTTCAGCGGTGGGGCCGCGACCCAGATCCGTGTTCCCACGCGCGTCTACCCTGACGGTTACGTGGTCCGGGCGAACGGGGCGACGGTGGTGTCCGCTCCCGGCGCGGGTGTGCTCTGCCTGGTCACCGATGCCCGAGCCGCCCGGGTGGACGTCAGGGTCGAACCCGCGGCCGCCGGGCGGGAACCACCGGTGGCCGCGCCGGTGGCTGGTGACCCCTGCCCAGGGGTCACCGCGCGGCCAACGGCGCCTCCCGCCGGAGGGCAGGCCGTGGACGGCGCCATGCGGACGGACAGAGCCGCCTCCCGTGCCACCGGCCAGGCTGGCGGCACGGGAGGCGGCCAGACTGGCGGCATGGCGCTGTGGGCACTGCCGCTGGCTGGCGCCGTGGGAATGGCGTCGGTCCTGGGCGGTCTGCGGTGGAGAATGCGCCGCGGCCGCGGCGGACGGGCGGCTGTCGCCGGCAGCCGGCGCTTTCCCTGACGTGGGCAGGCAAACTGGACGGGTGGGCACCCGATATCTTTATGACACCGAGTTCATCGAACGTTCCGAAGCCGGCCACCACTGGCTGGATCTGGTGAGCATCGGGATCGTCAGTGAGGACGGCGCCAGAGAATACTACGCTGTGTCCACTGAGTTCGATCCAGCCTTCGCGGTGCCGTGGGTGCGGCGCAACGTGCTGGACAAACTTCCGCCGCCGGCCGATCCGTGCTGGCGGTCGCGGTCGCGGATCCGTTCGGACATCGCCGAGTTCCTCGGTGTCGACGGGCCGCCGGAGCTGTGGGCCTGGTACGCCGCTTATGACCATGTGGTGCTTTGTCAGCTTTTCGGCACAATGACCGATCTTCCCCGTCCTTTCCCCCGGTTCACCCGTGACCTGCGCCAGCTCTGGGAGGAGGTCGGCCGGCCACCGCTGCCGCGGCCGCCCCACGACGCCCATGACGCTCTCGCCGACGCCCGGCACAACCTGGCCCGCTGGCGTGTGCTGGCGCCGTTGCGGGCAGCCGCGTCATCGTTGGCCGCGGAAGCCGCGGAAGCCGCGGAAGCCGCCGGATAGGAGCGCCTCTTCCGGCGGTTCTTCCGGGCCGCCGGCCCGGCCGTGCGAGCGGAACTATGATCTTTTGGTTTTTGTTCAACCGGATTTTCGCGCCACGGATGCCGGTTCTGTTCCTGGAACGCTCCGCCACGACTACGCTCCGCCCTGATGGGCTCGATGCGGGTCATCAAGGCAAGTCGTCAAGGCGTCAAGGTGGCGAAAAGGGGTGCGGTCGTGCGGGTCGGCGTACTGACAGGCGGTGGGGACTGCCCAGGACTGAACGCGGTCATACGGGCGGTTGTCCGTAAGGGAGTGGATATCTATGGATATTCTTTCGTGGGTTTCCGGGACGGCTGGCGCGGTCTTCTGGAAAATTCGACGGTGCCGCTTGGCGTAGCTGCGGTCCGGGGGATTCTTCCGCGCGGTGGGACGATTCTCGGTTCCAGCCGCACAAATCCCTACAAGGTGAATGACGGGGCGGATCGCATCCGGCGGACAATCAACAGCCTGGGGATCGACGCCCTTGTCGCCGTCGGGGGCGAGGACACCCTCGGCGTCGCCGCCCGGCTGCACGCCGAGGGCATTCCGATTGTCGGGGTTCCCAAGACCATCGACAACGATCTGTCGGCCACCGATTACACCTTCGGGTTCGATACGGCGGTGAACATCGCGATGGAGGCCATCGACCGGCTGCACACCACCGCCGAGAGCCACCACCGGGTCCTCATCGTCGAGGTCATGGGCAGGCACGCCGGCTGGATCGCCCTGCACAGCGGGATGGCGGCCGGCGCCAACGTGATCCTCATCCCGGAACGGCCGTTCGACATCGACAAGGTCTGCGCCTTCGTCGAGCACCGTTTTGCCTCGCACTATGCGCCGATCATCGTGGTGGCCGAGGGCGCGAGCCCGGTGGCCGGCAGCCTGGTGGTCAAGGAGGGCGAACTTGATGCCTTTGGACATGTCCGGCTGCAGGGAATCGCGTCCGTCCTGGAGACCGAGATCCGTGGCCGTACCGGGCGCGAGTCCCGCGCCACCGTACTCGGCCATGTGCAGCGGGGCGGTACACCAACGGCGTTCGACCGCTGGCTTGCGACCCGTTTCGGCCTGCATGCCATTGACGCCGTGTATGACGGCGCCTGGGGCACGATGGTCGCTCTGCGCGGAACCCGGATCGAGCGGGTACCGCTGACGGAGGCGACCCGTCAGCTCAAGCTGGTCCCCGAGGAGCTCTACACCGAGGCGGAGGTGTTCTTCGGCTGAGACATGGCTGGGACACGGCGGAGCCGACACGGCCGAGGCACGGCACGGCTGCGGTGATGCATGATCAAATCTTTACGCCGTAGCCTATTACACTGTGGACGAACTGGATGTCTGGCGGACCCTGCCGGCCAAGCAACAGCCGAGCTGGCCCGACCCGGTGGAACTGGCCGCGGCCCGTGACCGGTTGGCGATCCTCCCGCCGTTGGTCACCGCGCCGGAAATTCGGGTGCTGACCGAACGGCTGGGGTCGGTCGCCCGGGGCGAGGCGTTTTTGCTCCAGGGCGGCGACTGCGCGGAAACCTTTGCCGCGAACACCGCCGACAAGATTCGTGACAAGGTGAAAACGCTGCTGCAGATGGCGGTTGTGCTTACCTACGGCGCGAGCGTGCCGGTGGTGAAGGTCGCCCGGATAGCCGGTCAGTATGCGAAGCCGCGGTCAGCCGACATCGAGGCGAGCACGGGGCTGCCGTCCTACCGCGGTGACGCGGTCAACGGCATCGCCGCGACGGCCTCGGCCCGCCGGCCCGACGCCCGCAGACTGGTGGATGCCTACCATGCCAGCGCGGTCGCGCTGAACCTCATCCGCTCCTTCGCCACCGGCGGATTCGCCGATCTGTCGAAGGTGCACGAGTGGAACAAGACGTTCGTGCGGGACTCCGCGGCTGGGCGCCGGTACGAGCTCATGGCCACCGACATCGAGCGGGCGTTGTCGTTCATGGCGGCCTGCGGCATCAGTCCCGAACGTGCGCCCAGCCTGCACGGCGTCGAGCTGTTCACGAGCCATGAGGCGCTCCTGCTGGAGTACGAGCGGGCGCTGACCCGGACAGAGGAGGCGAGCGGCGCGGTCTACGATCTCTCCGCGCACATGCTCTGGATCGGTGAACGTACCCGTCATCTCGATGGCGCGCATGTGGACCTGATGTCCCGGGTCGGCAACCCCATCGGGTGCAAGGTGGGCCCGAACGCATCCCCGGACGACGTCCTCGCGTTGGTCGATCGGCTTGACCCTGAGCACATCCCAGGCCGTTTCACGGTCATCACCCGGATGGGAGCGGGCCGCGTCCGCGAGGTGCTTCCCGCGATTATCGAGAAGGTCAACTCCGCCGGGCATCCTGTGGTGTGGTCGTGCGATCCCATGCACGGCAACACCCGTGACGTGAACGGGGTGAAGACCCGGCACTTCGACGATGTCCTCGACGAGGTGTTCGGTTTCTTCGAGGTCCATAAGTCGCTGGGCACCCATCCTGGCGGCGTGCATATCGAGCTCACCGGTGACAACGTGACGGAGTGCCTCGGTGGTGGCGAACAGATCGGTGAGGCCGATCTCGCCGGTCGGTACGAGACCGCATGCGATCCGCGTCTCAACACCGGCCAAGCCTTGGAGCTGGCCTTCCTCGTCGCTGAGATGCTTCAGCAGGGCGCCTCCGGGGTGGCGCCTGCCAGCGCCCGGGTAGCGCCTGCCAGATCCACCGGGGCAACATAGATCATCTTTGTCGATCCAGCGGGCGTGGCGGAGCTGATCGCGGGAGCTGGCTGGGTCAGCCCGGGTCGGCGGAGTCCAGCAGACCCGCCACGATGCCCTCGGGATCGACAGCGGGATCGCTCTCGGTCGGTGGCGCGCTCGGCGTCCGCGATGCCCCGGTGGCCGGGGTGGTGGTTGCGGTCGCGGTGCTGGTGTTCGCGGGCTGTCCGGTGGTAGCCGGGCTGGTGGGGCTCACCGCCGGGAGATCGGTAGTGACCGTGCTCGGTGCGCTGGGGGTTGTCGGGACACCCGCGCCGGAGACCGGTGTGGGGGACGGGCTCATCGGCGGCGTCCCGTCCGTGTCCTGGCGGGCCGGCTGCCGGGTGCGCGAACCGTCCGCCTGGGTGGGAGCGGCCTGCGGGGCGCTCCCATGCGACGGCGTCGCGATTACGGCGGTGACGGTGTCGTTCACACCATGCACGTAGTCAAGAGCGGCGGAGGCCATCGTGCGCAGCAGACCGCCGGGCAGGCCGTCGAGCAGCGCGCGCAGATCTCGGGACTGGTCGGTGGTGAAATCCCGGACCGTGCGCAACGCGTCATCGCTGCCGCTGCGGGCCTCGGCGACCAGCACCTCCCCACCGGCCGACGCCTCGTTGCGCCAGGCCGTGAGGAGAGCGCGAACCTCGGTGGTCCTCCTCGGGAGCAGCCCGTCGTCCATGATGGTGCGGATCTCCCCGAGCCTGGTCCGGGCAATGTCGAGATGGACCTTGGCTTTTTCCACCCGGCTGTTGGTGAGATCGAGCTGGATCTGCTCGACTCGGAGCTTGAGCCCGTAGAAAGGCTCACCGGGAAGCGCCCGATCGGTGTTGACCGCGATGCCCGTCACCACGACCGAGGTGGCGAGGGCACCGATCAGGGCCGGGCGGACGCAGACCCGCGCGCGGGAGCCGCGCGCGGGAGTACGCCCGGCGCTGGTCAGGAGCTCGGTAGCCGGGAGCTCGGTAGCCGGGAGCGCCGCGGCCGGTAGCTCGCTGCTCAGCAGCCAGGTGTCCGAGGTTTCCGCGCACAGCAGGGCGCGCAGGGACGCGCGGAACTCCTCCCGCGGCGATACCTGTTCAACCGCTCGCAGCGCGCTGACGACATCCATCCTGGCGCGGTCGCGTGAGCCGACGACGGGCTGTCGACCGTCCGTTAACCGGTCGAAGTGTTCCGCTCGCCGCCGAGTGAGTGGCACTCCCACGGACGTCCCCCTGTTCCCCCTGTACGGTGCGCCGTCCAGGCGCTGATCGGCACCCGTATACACCGTCCGGTCCCATGGTGACGGGGAACACCCCGCGTGGGCACGTATCTCGCCCTCGCCGCCCATGGTGATTCGTCCGGGTGGGCCGGTACACCCGGGGATACACCCATTCTGAACGATCGCCAGATAGTCATCCGCACTATCCCACTGTGAGGGTCACCTTGGTGCCCCGGTCGACCGTGCTGCCGGCGGGCGGGTTCATGCTCTTGACGGTGTCACCGAAGAGGCCGAACCCGTCGCGCTCGGCCTTCAGCCCGGCGCGCTGCAGTTCCCGGGCGGCGGCCGGGTACCTGAGCCCGACAACATCGGGAACCTGGACCAGCTGGCCGTCGCCACCCCCGCCGTTGCCGTTGCCCCCGTTGTCGGCGGGGCCCTGGGAGACGAACAACGTGACCGTGGAGCCGCGATTGACCTGCTGTCCTGGATCAGGGGAGGTACGTACGACGCTGTTGACGGGGACGGTGTCGTCGTTGATGTTCTGAGCGATGACTTTGAGGCCGATGGCCTGGAGCTGATTCCGGGCCTGCTCGAAGGGCTGCTGGATGACGTTGGGCAGCACGAGGGT